>JBFIIJ010000037.1:0-12165 GCA_041601315.1 Gammaproteobacteria bacterium | reverse complement strand
AGATAGCGCCGAAGAGCATTCCGCCGACAGTCCCTGCTTTTTTCTCGGGAAAGAGTAATGTCTTTAGAAAATGAAATGGATTTGATTTCATTTTTTGTAAACGGGACTCAATTTTCAACTCATAATGTTTTGCAAACGAGTTATTAAATACCAGATCATTAAGCGAGATATGCTTGTGGATGCGACTACTAATTTGCCCTAATTCAGGTACGAACATCCATTTCGAATTGTGATTACGACAACAGTAACCTCTCATCCCGTGATACCAACATTGGTAAACGTTCATAAGATTATTCCTGTTATATTTGTTTGATTATTATTGTTACGTGCAACTCATATACCGTGTTGTAATGATAGAGGCTTAATATATATAAAACTGTGATTTTAATCACACTATTCAAAATAAAATCTAATAAAAATCAATAAGATAGCGCATTAAAGTTAAGTAATTATATAGCCGATAAGGATGATGTAGTGGTCTGAATAACATGAGAACACTAAATATTGTGTCGTAACCAGATGACATTTATTTTGGAATCCAGTGATTAAACAGGTACGATACAGACACTAAAAAGGAAAGTATTAATGACTAAAATGATAAAAAAATACGCTCTTTGTATTCTTCTCTCCACGGTTTTTTGTGCTGCTTACGCAGAAGATTTATCCAGTCCAACAGGTCGAGTGAAAGATTCTGTCAATAAGGTACTCACTGTATTGAAAGACAAAACGCTGGATCGTGAAACACGTTGGAACCAGATTGGTATAGTCATTAATGACAGTTTTGATTTTCGCAGCATGTCACAAAGCGTATTAGCGACAAATTGGAAAAAGGCAACACCGGAAGAACGTCAGCAGTTCGTCGTGTTTTTCTCTCAATATCTGGAAGATACTTATCGAACCAAGATAGAAGCTTACACTAACCAGAAAGTAGAATTTGTCGGAGAAACGATTCGCGGTAAAAAGGCCGTAGTAGAAACGCTGATTATTACCGATAACTCAGAAATTCCCATTAACTATAAGCTGAAGAACAATGACGGTACCTGGTTTGCTTATGATGTTGTCATTGAAGGCATTAGTCTTGTGAGTAATTACAGAAGTACTTTTTCTGCAATCGTTAAGAATGATGGTATGGATGGCTTGTTAAATGATATTCAAGGTAGAGTTAATAAATATAAAGCCGCGCAAAAAGAAGAACCACCGAAGCAAGAGCTTTCAGAAGATAGCTAATCTTTATTTATAAAGTTTAGTATTGCACTAGAGATTGGGCCATCTTCTTCACGCATGCCTAAATTCATATCTCGATGGTTATAGCCATCAATAATAACGGTCTTAGCATTACTTCCAATTTCAGAAAGTCGACGACTTAGTTCTTCACTCTGTTTGATCGCTGAGTCACGATTACCTGACGCAAAAACAAGAAAGTCGGGATAATTTTGATTCATATTAATATGATGCATAGGCGAAGCTGATTTAAGAATTGCTTTATTCGTACCAAAAGCATTATCTACCAGTCGATCTACAAATCGTTCATTTCGGGGAGACAACAAATCAAAACTGGCGGTGTCTACTGGAATAACCCCCGCTAATTGCGATATTTTTATATTATGCTTATTTAAATATGTCGCATCTGTTCCAAGTAAAGCAGCGAGATGAGCGCCAGCCGAATGACCTGAAATAAACACGCGATGTTTATCTCCACCTAGTTTATCAATATTCTGAAACACCCAGACAACGGCTTCGGCGCAATCTTCTGCATGAGTTGGATGTTTTACTTCCGGTGTTAATCGATAATTAATGTTAACGAAAATAATATTACGATTTGAATAAAACTCACCATGCTCACGTTGAATCTTTTTATCACCTCTTTTCCAACCACCGCCATGAATATGTATTAATACCGGTAATTTTTGAGTATTGTTTTCAGGGGTATAAATATCCAGTTGTTTACGTACATGAGTTTCATTGGAATAGGAAACGTCATTTTTTACTTCTGATTGAGCAGTAGAGATTACAGTAAAAAATAATACTAGTGTTCTAATCAACGTTGCTTTTTTCATTGTGTGTTTTTACCTGAATAGTGATGTTATCCAGTTTAACGCATGAAAAGTGAAAAGGTTTACATGTGAAATGAATTTTAAGATTAATCTTCGGATTCGAAAATATATTTACTGATTAACTCTTCAAGATTGATAGATGGTTCTGTTTCCATAATTTCCATGCCTGCTTCAACATAGTCATCACTACCTCCTGCAGATATCTTGATGAATTTGTCACCAATAATGCCGGCTGTTCGTATTGATGCAATGGAATCATCGGGAACATTAATTGTTTTAGGCAAACTAATGTTTACCTCGGCAAGATAACTTTCAGGATCGAATTTGATTGTTTTAACTTTACCTACTGTTACGCCTGCCATTTCCACATAAGCACCTTCTCTTAAGCCTGATGCAGAAGTGAATTTTGCTTGTATAACGTATTCATCGCTATTAAATAATCCAAGATCACCCATACGTAAAGCTAAAAAGGTAATTGAAATAATGCCGACAAGCATGAAGATGCCGACGAGAAGTTCTGTGTGTTGTTTATCATTCATAATCGTAGTTTATAGTATCAAAGCACTGAGTAAATAATCACTAAAAAGAATTGCCATCGAAGAGAGGACAACGGATTCGGTTGTTATACGACTGACACCTTCCGAGCCATAGGCGCCATGTTTGTCTAAATGCAGGTTAAAACCTTTATCGCAGGCAATCCAGACAATTAATAAACCAAAAACAATAGACTTTGAAAAGCACATTAAAATATCTCTGTTTAATATTGTGTCTGACATGCCTTGAAAAAAAGAACCGGGGCTCACGCCGAATAAAATAACACCGACGATATAGCCGCCAAATATCCCCACCAGAATAAAGATAGCCGTTAAAATGGGCACACAAATAATTCCCGCAAGAATTCTTGGTGAAAATAAATAACGGTAAGGGTCAATAGCCATACATTCTAAAGCATCTATTTGATTGTCTACTCGCATAATCCCAATTTCAGCACACATAGCAGAACCAGCGCGTCCAATAACCATTAGTGCAGTGATTACCGGACCAAGTTCGCGTATTAAGCTTAAACCTACAGCCGAGCCTAATAAACTGATTGAACCAAAACGAAGTAAGGTGTCATAAAATTGCAGAGCTATAACCATGCCGACAAATAAACCGGCAACAATTATAACTAACATCGAACGTGCACCGATAAAAGCAATTTGCTTAATTAATGGCTTTAGAGAATAGGGTGGTAATAGACTTGTTATAAAGGATTCAAATAAAAATAGCCCTGCTATGCCAAGACGAATTAGTCGCTTTTCTACGGTAGATAAGGAATGTACTTTATAAGTATTCATTATGTTTAATTACGTGTTAGTTTATCCAGATAATCATCTGCATCGACCAGATCATCCATTGCTCTACGTTCAAGCATATTAACGATTCTTGGATCAGGAAAATTTCTAATCATTTCTTTACTACCGGTAATAATTTGACGGCCATTGTCCAGCACGGTAATTCTATCTGCAATTTTGAATGCGCTATCAAGATCATGTGTAACAACAACAATCGTCATATTCATTGCATCACGTAATTGTAGAATTAAGTCATCTAATTCAGCAGAAGTGGCCGGATCAAGTCCTGCTGATGGTTCATCAAAAAATAAAACTTCCGGATCCATAACAACGGCTCTTGCCAAACCTGCCCGTTTTAACATGCCACCAGAAAGTTCAGCTGGCATTAATGACTCGCTATCACTTAGATTCATTAATTCAAGTTTAAGTCGAGACATAATGCGAATTGTATTTTGATCTAGCTTTGTATGTTCACGAAGTGGTAATTCTACATTCTCTTGTAATGTCATCGAACTAAACAAAGCACCGTTTTGAAAAGCAACGCCAATCCGTCTTCGTAGTTTATGTAATTCTTTACGATCCAGACTGGTTATTTCTTTATCTAATAATTTGATAGAACCCGATTCAGGTTTGCTTAAACCAATCATGTGTCTTAATAGTGTGCTTTTTCCTGAACCACTATGACCCATGATGACCATAATTTCTTTACGTACAACATTCAATGAAATATCTGACAGGATTTGTCTGTCACCATACCAGGTGTTTAAGCCCTCAATTTCAATAATGTTTTCTATATCTGGATTGTTCATCAGACTTATGATGCCAGAAAATTAGCAGACTGGCACGAGTATAGAGAGTAATAACAGCAAGCGGTTATAAAGAAGGGTTAGTTATTCGCCCGGATATTTGTTCTGACAGTTGTTGAGACTCTATAAGTTCTACTTCGGATAGTTCTTGTTTAAGCATATCACGACGACGTAAATCCATTGCATTGCCTGCATTGGCTACAACCTGATACCAGGCGAGTGCCTGAACTTTATTTTGTTCGACTCCTTTACCGTCAAGATACATTGTTGCCAGATTTCTTTGAGCAATGGTATGACCTTGTTCAGCCGCCTTACGATACCATTCGGCCGCTTTTTTCTGATCTTGCCGTACGCCTTCACCATAGGCAAAAGCAACACCGATCTTATATTGTGCAAGGACATAACCTTTTTCTGCGCTCTCATAAAAAAGATTAAAAGCGGTGCGATCATTTTGAGGAACACCATCACCAAAGGCATAAGCTAAGCCTTGTTCATACTCTGCTTTGCCTGTCGTATCATCAATTGATGTAGTTTCAGAAGTTTGATCATCAAGGCTAATTAATTGGCCACTATTTGTTGTCGATGTTGTTTCAATTTCAACTTGTGGACTACTGGCCTGAACATTTTTAAGGTTTTCCAGATTATGTTTTGCGGAACTATGCCCCTGTTCTGCTGCTAGTTCATACCAATGCGCAGCTTGATTATCATCTTGTTCTATACCTTCACCCATTAAGAACATGTTTCCCAAACTAAACTGAGCATCAACATTACCTTGTTGTGCTGCGCGTCGATACCAGAGTGCAGCTTGTGCATAATCTTGTTTTACATTGGAACCTGAATAATAAAGTCCACCAAGTTTGTATTGAGCTTCCTGATCACCTTGAGTTGCTAGAGGTCGTAGTTGTTCAAATTCTGATTTTGGCTCTTTAGTGAGTTCTTCAACGGCTACGGCTGATTCAACGTTATTCGATGATTGTGTCGTTTCTACATCGAGCATTGCAATTTCTTCAGAAGTTTCTATTTCCTCTGTTGTTTCAGGAGCAATGCTATCAACTTCATCATTGCTTCCGAATAAACGTTGAAAGAAACCGGGTGATTCGGATTTAGAGGCGGGTGTTACAGTTTCTTGAGTATCTGTGGAAGCAATATTATTTGATTGAGTAGTTTCTTCATCAATCACTGTTTCTAGAGTTTCTGTTGATGGTGTTTCTTCAACAGCATAAGTATTATTGTTGGACTTCGCAGGCTCAAGCTCAACAACATCGACTTCATTAGATACTTCAATTACTTCAGTACTAGTTTCGATATTACTTTCAATTTCTTCTTTTGTTTCAGTCTCAGGAGACTTGCTGCCAAATAAGCCACCTAATAAACCAATCAATCCAGACTTTTCTTCAGCAACAGGTTCTGCTGCCGTTGTTTGTTCCTCTAAAGAAGCTATTTCCTCTGAAGCAACTTCTGCTTCAGGAATAGCAGCTTCTTTTGCTTTTTGTTCCGCGGCCATTGCATCGAGTTTTAATTGGTTCTCGCGATTCAATGCTTCAAGTTTTTCAAGACTCTTGAGATTATTTTTAGCAGCAACATGTCCTTGTTCACTTGCTAAGGTATACCATTTTGTTGCATCAGCATTGTTTTGTTCGACACCTTCGCCTAACAAGTACATGTTGCCAACACTGTATTGTGCATCCATGTTTCCCTGGTCTGCTGATTTTTTATACCAGTTATAGGCTTCAGTTAAATCTTTATTAACACCTTTACCTACGTAATAAAGTGAACCGAGATGTGATTGTGCTTCACTATCACCCGCTTCTGCTAAAGGTTTAAATTGTTTTAAGGCTTCATCATAATCATTATTTGTTAATGCACGTCTGCCTGCATGAACGCTATATTTGTTTAAATCAGTTTCGGCCTCTTGAGCCAGTTCAACTTCTTCAACAACGGCAACAGGTTCTTCAAGTTTTGCTATTAATACATCTTCACTTTCAGTTTCGGTGTTATTAATTTCTACTTGTTCTTTATTGTCTCCACCTGAAAAGAAACTACCAATAGCAGAAAATAAACCGCCTGAAGATTTTTCTTTTTCTTCATTTTCTTTTGCTATCTCGCTTGCTGTTTTCCCCCAAGAGTTTCCTTGTTCTATCGGTTCTTCTACTATTTCAGGTTCAGGAATAATTTCTTCTACAACAGGTTCTACTTCAACTGTATCAGCAATAACCTCTGTTGTGGGAGTAGGATTCGTTTCTGAGCTTTCGTTGCTCGAAAATAATTTATCGAAAAAACTACCGGGAGCTTCTGTTTCTTTATTAGTTGTCGGTGAAGGTAGCCCTAGTGCTTTTTGAATTACATTGTCATCTGATTTCGTTTCACTGACGTTAGCAATTTCAGTTTCAGTCGATACTACTTTTTCTTGTGCAGGCTCAGTTTCTATTACTTCAGCCGCTTTTATATCTTCAGGATAAACTCTTGGCGTGATAACCACTTCTTTTTTGATTTTAGGTTCAGGAATGGGCTCAGCTTTTACAACTGGTTCTTCTTTAATTGGTTCCGCGATTTCTTCAGTGAGAGTGGCATCAGGTTCTGTGCTTTCTTTCTTTCCAAATAACTTGTCGAAAAAACCGCCGGAAGATTTAGTTTCTTTTGATGCTACTTCTTCTGGCGCTTGTTCAACTGCAGCTTCAACAACCGGAGTAGGTTTCGCTGCTTCAATAGCTGCAAGCTCAGCCGCTTTTATGTCTTCTGGATAAACTCTTGGCGTGATAACCACTTCTTTTTTAATTTTAGGCTCAGGTGTGGGTTCAGCTTTTACAACCGGTTCTACTTTAATTGGTTCAGAAACCGTTTCAGTAACTGTTGTGTCTGGTTTTGGGCTATCTTTTTTAGCAAATAGCTTATCGAAAAAACCATCTGAAGATTTCACTTCTGCATCAGCATCATCTATTGCTTTTGGCGCGGACAATCCTAATGCGTTATGAATTGCTGATGAATCAGTTACTGGTTCAACAACTTTTGCAATCTCTGTTTTTTCTGTACTGGTTTCAGCAGCAACTATTTTTTCGGGTTCTTTTGTTTGTACAGCAACTTTTTCTTCAACTTTCGGTTCGAGCACTACCTCAGGCTCGGCAATATCAAGTTCAGCTTCATCAAGTGATAATAAGCCTTCTTTTTCTACACTGAAGAGTGGTTTTTTAGCTGCCACTTCAGAACTTGTGGTTTGTGCAACTTCAACTTCCTTAGGTTCAGTTTTTTGAACAGCCACTTTTTCTTCAATTGGTTTAGCTTCGACTTTAGCAATAGGTTCAGCTTTCTTAACAGGTTCAGGTTCAGGCACAGTCTCTGTAACAGAGGGTAACTCAGGTTTTGCCTGAATCGTTCGGGTGGCAACATTTGCTGCAGCAGAGCGCTCTAGACTGGCAAGTTCATTTACCGCTGCAGCATAACCCTGATCAGCAGATTGTCTAAACCAGCGTTTTGCCTGAGCATAATCTTGTTCAACGCCTTTACCCGAGCGATACATCGTGCCGAGATTATATTGTGCTGTCGCATCGCCGCGGTCTGCTGCCAGCCGATACCAACGAGATGCTTCCAGATAATCTTGCTCAACACCTTCACCGGTGTGATACATGCTTCCTAATTGAACCTGTGCTCGCGCATAACCTTGATCAGCGGCTTTCTTAAACCAGACAGCGGCTTCTTTTTGATCTTGTGGAACACCTTCACCATAGGCGTATGAAATACCGAGACTGTATTGTGAAACAACATGACCTTGCTCACCTGCACGGCGATACCAGATAGCCGCCTCAGTTAAATCCTGCTTAGCACCTTCACCAAACGCATAGGAAACAGCGAGATTATATTGAGCATCTTTATTTCCCTGAGTTGCAGCCTTGCGATACCAATAAACGGCTTTTTCGTAATCTTGAGGTACGCCTTCACCGGCATAATACATATAACCGAGATTGGCTTGTGCGCTAGCATCACCTTTTTCCGCGAGTTTAGTAAATTCTGCTACTGCAGTTTCGTAATCACCCCGTGATAATGCGCTGCTGGCGCTGTATATATCTGCCTGAGCAGAAAGGATGTAACAAAATGAGAGTAGGGCGATTGACAGAAAACGAGCCATTAAAAAATCAGTCCTCTATAAATCCGATATTATTTTCTAAGCAGTCGTGGCAAATATGATTTTATGACAAAACCGTTGTTTACCAAGTTTGTACAAATTGTAGTGGAAAAACGTCTTAAAAACACCATATATTGAGGATTTTAAAGGAAAAGCTACTTTTTATCCAAATCAAATCAGGATTAGGTGAGTAAACCGCCGATAAGTGCACCGATTAATAGAGGTGGAATATAAAGCACATAAAGTAGTAGACCGCTGCCAGCTAGTAAGGCACCGACAACGGGTAAAGTAGTTAACATCGTTCCTGCAAAGAATAACGCTATAGCAACAACAATTCCGGGCAGTAAGGCAGCTAGAATACCGGCAAAAACACCGCCGGCCTGTTTTCCGCCGACAATACCGGCAATGAGTGAACCAATGCCAGGCAACCAGAACAAAAGCAGAGATATGATGAACATCCAGAACATGCCCATGATGATGCTGCCATTACTGTCTTCTGCCATTATTCTCTCCCGTGTTATAAATAAATTTAAGCTTTTCTAGTCCACTTACGATTCATTTCATAATATGTAAACGATGCTGTCCAGGCAATCAATACCAGCCCCATTAAAGATTCAACCACAGCTATAATGCGGCCTG
Organism: Gammaproteobacteria bacterium; assembly: GCA_041601315.1. GTDB lineage: Bacteria > Pseudomonadota > Gammaproteobacteria > Eutrophobiales > Eutrophobiaceae > UBA7359. Next base: position 3,215 of record JBFIIJ010000037.1, on the reverse strand, counting down.
CACCAATCAACACGATATCGCCGTATCCGACAGTAGTATATGTAGTACCTGAGAAGTAAAAAATATCAATAAAGTCTGGCGCATTAATTGAAAATCTTATCATGTCATGTGAAAGCATAAACTGTAGCACGAGTGCGAATATTAAAATTTCAAATAAATGTGCTACAACAGCGAATAATAAAGAAAAGACTATAGAAACTGGATGTGCGCCATGAAAATTTGCAAGTGCCTTTGTTGTCAATAACAAAGCTGTAAAGTGTAGTCCGATAGAGAAGATAGCAGCAAAAGCTGTAAGCAAAGTTATATTTAACATATTGCTTAGCCATCCATGAGGGTATGTTTTTCCAGCACTTCAAGCGGGACGTATTTGAGGGCTGACTCATGTGTGGAACGCGGCAAGATTTTAGGTGCAACACCCGCTTCCAATGCTTCAATCCAACGCGGCAAACAAATACACCATCGGTCTCCCGGTTTAAGTCCGGGAAAATCAAATTCTTCTCTTGGCGTTGATAAATCATTACCGCTCTTTTTTGAAAAAGCTAAAAACTCTTTTGTCATCTGAGCGCAAACTGTATGCATCCCAAGATCTTCATCACAGGTATCACAACTTCCGTCACGAAAAAAACCGGTTGCCAGTTCAAGACAACAATCTTCCAAGTCCGTTCCTAAAATATTTTTAGCCATAATTTCTAAATTTAGTATGTAATGTTTCGATTTGACTACAATAAATCTAAACTAACACTTTAATAATACTTAATTTAGATATACTTATACATAAAATTAGCTGTGCTGAGTGGTATTGTAGCAATAGTAGCTGGAGCAGTAGTAATGTCTATGCAAACTTGTGTTAAATTTTGTTAAATTGAAATTATGAATAAAATACAGATTACTCACTTTTCCGATGTCCTTTGTGTCTGGGCGTATGTTTCACAAATTCGTATCAACGAGCTTATTCAAAATTTCGACAATGATATTGAAATAGAATTTTTATTGTTCTCTGTCTTTGGTAATACATTGCCAAAAATAGATAAGCAATGGGAAAACAAGGGCGGACGAAAAGGATATAGTGAACATGTACAAGGAGTGGTACATCAATTTGGTCATCTACCTGTGCATAGTGATGTTTGGGTTAAAGACACCCCCGTTTCGTCGCTTCCCTGTCATCTTTATTTATGTGCTACACAATTGGCAGAAAAAGAGGGCAAGATAAATAATGGTGTATTTGCAGAACTTGCATGGAAAATGCGTCAGGCATTTTTTGCTAAAGCAAAAGATATTTCTAATGTTACTGTTATCAGGGAAATCATTGAGGATAACAAACTGCCGGTTTCGGAATTGGAATCTTATATTGAAAATGGTAAAGCCTACGCAACAATGAGCGAACATCTACAACGTGCTGTAGAAGGCAATGTACGCGCTAGTCCAACATTAACATTTAACGAAGATCGTCAGCGTCTGACCGGTAACGTGGGTTACAGAATAATTGAAGCCAATGTTCGTGAACTGTTAGAACGTCCTGAAGCACAACAAACATGGTGCTGATTTTTCGAATGATTAAAAAGATATATTATGGAAACTAACTGGTTAGGTGGTATTGCTGGTGGGGCTTTGATAGGTCTGTCCGCAGTTTTAATGTTGTTGTTTAACGGACGCATTACAGGTGTCTCCGGCATTGTTGGATCTTTACTAATTAATCAACCTTTAAATGAACGACTCTGGCGAGCGATGTTTATTATCGGTCTGTTATTTGGCGCAGGTATTTATATCGCGATTCATGGTGAGCTTAATATTCATATGCAAGCGAGTCGTTCACTCTTGATACTCTCCGGCATTCTAGTTGGAATAGGTACTAATCTAGGTTCCGGATGTACATCAGGACATGGTGTTTGTGGTATTGCTCGACGGTCGCAACGTTCGATAACAGCTACATTGATATTTATAAGTATTGCCATGTTAACTGTATTTATTAAACAAAAACTTGGCCTATGAAAAATAATTTAGTTGCGCTGATTGCTGGAATTCTTTTTGGTCTGGGTTTAACCATTTCTGAAATGGTTGATCCAGCACGCGTTATTGGTTTTCTTGATATAACAGGCGATTGGGATCCTACTCTGGCATTAGTAATGGCAAGTGCGCTATTAGTTACATTGCCATCTTTTTCATTTATTTTGCGATGTCATCGTCCACTATGTGCAGACAAATTTTCATTACCGGATAAAAAAAATATTGATAAGCCACTTATTATTGGTGCCAGTTTGTTTGGAATAGGTTGGGGTCTAGGCGGATTTTGTCCCGGCCCTGCAATTACGGCTCTAGTAACATTATCTCCTGATGTGATGTTATTTGTTTTGGCGATGCTTGTTGGTTACTATCTGGTAAATTTTGTAAATAAATATAATGTAAAAAAATAGGAATTTTAAATCTCGATCTAGTTATGTGTGGTAGATTTTACCTTAATAAAGATAAGGCAAACATTGCAAAGCAGTTTGCAGTGGAAGAATCTGTTGAAGCTCAAACCAGTTATAACATTACGCCATCACAGGACTGTATCGTTGTCAGGTTAAGAGATAATCATAAAGAACTTGCCAAGCTTAACTGGGGATTAGTGCCGTCATGGGCTAAGTCTGATATTAAAATTAAACCAATCAATGCAAAGGCTGAAACGATAAGAGAGAAAGCTTATTTTCGTTCAGCTTATAAAAAACAACGCTGCATCATTCCGGCTTCCGGTTTTTATGAATGGAAAGGAAGTAAGGGACATAAAAAACCGTATTGTATTTATCCCTTAAATGATCCCTGTTTTGGTTTTGCCGGCTTATGGGAAAAGCATGATGATTTAGAAACGTTCACGATCATTACTACCGAAGCGAATACCTTAATGAGTGAAGTACATCATCGTATGCCTGTTATTCTTGATTCAAAAGATTATGATTGTTGGTTAGAAGAGGGTAACTATGAATTACTAAAACCGTGCCCAAGTGAAGAGATGGGATATCATCTAATTTCATCAGCGGTTAATAAACCAAGTAACAATAGTGCTGATTTAATTCAACCCGTATAATGTTCGTTAACGACTGCCATTTCAACTGGTCGATGCAACACATGCGTTAAAACGTTCTGCTGGTGTTTCAAATTCTAATGTCTGTCGTGGTCGTTCATTTAATTGACGTGCCACAGCATTAAGCTTCCTCTGAGAGTGTACAGACAAATCTGTT
>JBFIIJ010000036.1:0-12225 GCA_041601315.1 Gammaproteobacteria bacterium | reverse complement strand
CCCTGTTCAGCTTCTTTTAATAACCAATCAAACGCCTGCTTACAAGTAGTGACCGCTTGCTTTCTTTCATTACGTTGTACACTGGCGTCGTCTTCTAAAACTAAAGCCTGCTCCAACGCACATAATTTCTTGTAGTTTTCCGAAGAGAAAAACTCCGGCATAAAAACATTGCTCGATTCAATTCCATGAATTATTAATGAAATTTTTGCGCCAAACGATCCTTCGTTAGCAGGGAAAAGCTCAAAAACATATTTAGTGATATTTGCGTCATCACTGTTTAAAACGCTTGTTAATTCACCGAACCAATTCTTCACGACAGCTTGATCGGCGCAATCTGCTTCAGAAATTACTGGCATATAGCGCATAGCGTCAACTATGGAAGCATGGTAGCGCTTACACAATCGACCATAAGCTCTATTCATTGATATATAGAGGCTGACCATCCCTTTCAAGGCGTCATTTTCTATAGGAGCCTGATCACCGCCCGCGCGTAACACACTGTTTTCTAAGGCTAATTCCAGTAAATAAGCTTCTCTATCAGCATCATCTTTTAGATAACGCTCTTGTTTCCCTTTTTTAACTTTATAGAGCGGTGGTTGCGCAATATAGATATGTCCTCGTTCTACCAGTTCAAACATTTGACGATAAAAGAAAGTAAGCAATAAGGTTCTGATATGTGCGCCATCTACATCTGCATCAGTCATGATAATAATGCGATGGTATCTTAGTTTTTCTGGGTCAAATTCTTCGCGTCCTATACCACAGCCTAAAGCCGTTATTAGTGTTCCTACTTCGACAGAGGACAGCATTTTGTCGAAGCGGGCTTTTTCCACATTCAAGATCTTACCTTTCAATGGCAATATCGCTTGGTTCTTACGGTCACGCCCTTGTTTTGCTGAACCACCAGCAGAATCCCCTTCCACTAGAAACAATTCAGATAGAGCAGGGTCTTTTTCCTGACAATCAGCTAATTTCCCCGGGAGCCCAGCAACATCCAAAGCCGATTTCCTTCGGGTTAACTCTCTTGCTTTACGGGCGGCTTCTCTTGCTCTTGCTGCATCAATAACTTTTTCAGTAATCGCTTTGGCTTCTGTTGGTTTTTCTAATAAAAACTCCTGAATTTTTTCAGCAACACATGACTCAACGACTGATTTAACTTCACTAGAAACCAATTTATCCTTTGTTTGAGACGAAAACTTAGGATCCGGCAACTTTATTGAAAGAACGGCGGTAATACCTTCTCTAACGTCGTCTCCGCTTACCGTTACCTTCGCTTTTGCTGCCGCACCCTGTTTATCCATAAACTGGTTAAAACTGCGTGTCAGCGCTGCTCTGAAGCCTGAAAGGTGCGCTCCACCATCTTTTTGCGGAATATTATTAGTAAAACAAAAAATATTTTCCTGATATGAATCGTTCCATTGTAGAGCTAATTCGACCCCAACATTATCTCTGTCTGTTTTAATATCGATCACTGTTTCATGTAAAGGCGTTTTATTTCTATTTAAATGCTTAACAAACGAGCTGATTCCGCCTTCATATTCAAAGACGTCTGATTTTTCAGTGCGCTCATCCAGCAGCTCTATTCGTATACCGGAGTTTAAGAAAGACAACTCTCGTAAACGCTTAGCAAGAATATCGTAATGGAACTCAATGTGTTTAAAAGTCGCAACACTGGGGAAAAAAGTAACTTCTGTTCCTGTTTTATCTGAAGCCTCTCCTCTTTCTAGATCAGAAACAGGATCTCCGTTTCTGTAGCTTTGACGATGAACAAAACCCTCTCTATAAATAACTAATTCCAGCTCATCAGAAAGCGCGTTTACAACTGATACGCCAACACCATGTAAACCGCCAGAAACCTTATAAGAATTATCATCAAATTTTCCACCAGCATGCAATGTTGTCATAATGACTTCTGCTGCAGAACGGCCTTCTTCTTCATGAATACCAACAGGAATTCCCCTGCCATTATCAGTAACAGTGACTGATTCGCCAGAGTGTATTATTACCTTGATTTGATTACAGTGGCCGGCTAAAGCCTCATCAATACTGTTATCGACGACCTCAAACACCATATGATGCAAGCCCGTACCGTCATCAGTGTCACCTATATACATTCCTGGGCGCTTTCTAACGGCTTCCAAGCCTTTTAAAACCTTGATTTGCGAGGAGCCATAATCGTTTTGTTCTGACATGTTTTTCTCTCTTAATTTATTCTGTTTATTCTACCATTTTTTCTACTTTTCCGTGTTTCACGTGAAACACGGCAATATTGTTTTCTTTCTCCAGGATCCAGTCCGGTTTTGTCAATGAAGATATAAAGGTTTGCGTATTGTTGGCCAATAACAAGTCGAACATTTTTTTTGTTGATTCATCATCAAGCTCAGCATCTAGATCATCAACCAAAACCATGGCGTCAATTTCTGCAGCTTTTAAAATCTCTACTTGTGATGATACTACGGCCGCACCAAAAAGCTTGGTTTGACCACGAGACAAGTGTTTTGCGACATTAAAATCGTCGTAACTAAAAGAAATATCGGTCCTATGTGGACCTATACCGGAATAACCTTTTTTTATATCGTCTTTTCTGTTTTCAGCTAACAAGGAAGCCAGATCCTGATTATCATAAGAATAGTTTAAATATTCTATTAGCCCTTTTCCCGGTAATACGAACGGCAAAAACACTGTATTCAAAAACTGGTTTAAACTGGATATATATTCACTTCTCATCGTGTCCAGCTTTACAGCCTCTTCTGACATTAACTTTTCCCAACCTGTTAATTCAGAAGAATTAATAAATCGATCGGTTTTAAGTAGTGCGTTTCTGTGTCTTAGCGCGCGATGATAGCTTTTCCAAACCGAAATATAGTTTTGTTTCACGTGAAACAAAGACCAGTCTAACCAATGACGGCGGTCTTTCGGTGTTCCGGTAAATAATGTGTGGTGGTCCGGCGTTAAAATGTACATGGGTAAACGCCTTGCTTGTTCTGAGGCAGTTTGTATTACTTCACCATCATATTTTATTATGGTTGTGCCACGGCCTTTTTCTACACCTACTGAAAATTCTTTACCTTGTTTTATGCCTTTAGCAAATACCTGAAGCTTTTCTTGTCCTCGACTAACCACGTCATTTATTCGCTTACTACGAAACGATTTTATTCTGGATAATAGATAAATACATTCCAGAACAGAGGTTTTTCCACTGGCATTCGGACCATAAAAAAAATTGAGTTTTGACGCGGGCTCTATAGTTAATTCGCTCAGATTTCTAACGGAGTGGACTTTAAGCTGTTCAATACGAAGCATGTCCTAAAGACGCATAGGCATTACAACATACTGACAGTTTGTTTCATCTTCCGGCAAAACTAAACAGCTACTGTTGGCATCTAGAACACTTAATTTTACCTTATTGCTTTTAATTATTGATAGTGTGTCTAATAAATAGGAAACATTAAATCCTATCTCAAGCTCAGCTCCTTCATATTGTACTTCCAGCTCTTCTTCGGCTTCTTCTTGTTCCGGGTTATGAGCTAATGCACGCAAGCTGTTTGCGCTAAGCATAATCCGAACACCGCGGTACTTTTCATTAGAAAGAATAGATGCTCTCGTCAGGCTGCTTTTTAATTCCTCTCTGTCCGCAAATACAGGTGTTTCACTTAACTCCGGAATAACCCTCTTGTAATCAGGAAAACGACCATCTATTAATTTACTAGTGAAACAAGAATCTGTATTTTTTATCCTTATGTGATTCGCGCTTACTTGAATTTCAATTTCACTATCATCCTGAAGCAAACGGGTTAATTCCGTAATACCTTTTCTTGGAACAATAATTTGTATTGGTTCATCTATGGTTGTTTGTATATCAGTTTCATCCAAAGCTAATCGGTGTCCATCTGTAGCAACAGACCTTAATTTGTCTTTTGATATTTCTAATAAAAGCCCGTTTAAGTAGTAGCGTACGTCTTGCTGAGCCATTGCAAACTGGGTGTTACTTAATAACTGATCTAACACTTTCTGTTTAATTTTAAAAACAGCAATATTTTCTGTTATCTCAATAACCGGATATTCCTGAGCAGGTAAAGTAGCTAATGTAAATCTGCTTCTGCCTGACTTTATTAAAACCCGATCATTTTTTACTTCAAATTCAAGTTTTGATTCTTGCGGAAGGGCCCTGCAAATATCCAGAAGCTTTCTGGCCGGAACAGTTAGCTCTCCTGTTTGCCCTAAAGGAATATCTATTTCAACAATAAGTTCCACTTCCATATCTGTGGCTGTTACAGATAAAGAATCCGGTTCTAAATTAAATAATAGATTCGAAAGCACAGGAAGTGTTTGCCGTCTGTCGACAACACCACTAACTGTTTGTAATACAGGTAATAGCACATCTCTATCTATATTAAATTTCATATATATACCTATTATTATTACTATTAGTGACTATAAAATATGTTAACATCTCTATTTTTATATGTAAATCAATTGGTTACGGATATTAAAGGTTGTTTGTTAATTCTGTTTAAAACTGTTTATGTTTGTTAGTAAAATGTGCATATCTATTAATAAAAACTTATTCTGTTTTTTGCACAAGTTATTTTCAACTTGTTAGTATATTTGTAATGTTTACATAATCTTCTTCAATTCTTTGTTCGGTTTCTCTTAGTTCTTTTATTTTTCTGCAAGCATGAAGAACAGTCGTATGATCACGTCCACCATAGGCATCTCCTATTTCAGGTAGGCTATGATTAGTTAGTTCTTTAGAAATTGCCATAGCAACTTGTCTTGGTCTTGCAATTGATCTATTTCTTCTTTTTGAAAGTAAATCTGCAACTCTTATTTTGTAATACTCAGCTGTTATTTTCTGTATGTTTTCTATAGTAACTTGTTTGTCTTGAATTATAAGCAGGTCTCGTAATGCATTCTTTGTAAATTCAAGACTGATCTGTTTGCCTGTTAAATTTGCATTCGCAATAACCCTATTCAATGCGCCTTCTAACTCACGAACATTTGATCGGAATCGTTTTGCTATAAAGAAAGAGACGTCATCCGGCAGCTCTTTTTGTACCTGTAAGGCTTTTTTTCTAATAATAGCAACGCGAGTTTCAAGTTCGGGAGGTTCTATAGCAACAGTTAATCCCCAACCAAAACGTGATTTTAATCTTTCTTCAAGACCGTTAACTTCTTTTGGATAGCGATCACAAGTTAAAATAATCTGATGTTCACCCTCCAGTAAAGCGTTAAAAGTATGAAAGAACTCTTCTTGAGAACGTTCTTTCTTTGCGAAAAACTGAATATCATCTATTAATAGAGCATCCAGGTTTCGGTAATAACGTTTAAATTCGTTAATAGCATTGTGTTGTAAGGCTCTTACCATGTCAGCAACAAACCTTTCAGAATGAAGATAAGCAATATTAGCTGAAGGTTTTTTTTCTAATATGTAAGCGCCCACTGCGTGCATTAAGTGAGTTTTACCAAGACCAACGCCGCCATATATAAATAATGGGTTGTAGGCGCTTCCTGGGTTTTCAGCAACTTGCATCGATGCGGCTCTAGCCAATTGATTGGAATTACCTTCAACAAAAGAATCAAAGGTGAAGGAAGTATTTAAGTTGCTTGAATGTTTAGTTTGCTGTTTTTGAGGTTTGGCCTGACTTTTACTAGCAGGGTTATCGGCGTCTGTTGGTGTATTTTCTGCTGTTTTCTGAGTGTTGTTTTTGCTGCCTATTTCAAGTTTTAAAGATATTTGCTTGTTTTCGTCAGGATCACTGCCAAGAAGTTCTTCCATTCTGGATAAATATCTTTCGCTTACCCAATCAAGGACGAAGCGGTTTGGAGCCAAAAGGTGTACAGATCCGTCCTTTTCAACGGCGTGCAATGGTCGTATCCATGTGTTGAATTGTTGAGGCGACAGCTCGCCCTCAAGTCGCTCTAGGCAACGCTTCCATGGGGTAATTCCCACTAAATGTATCCTCGTTGAAAAAAAACTTAAATAAACCAGAAAGGTTTGAAGCAGTTTATACCTGAATAAAAAAGTTATCCACAACCATAAAAAAGTTTATTTTATTAAGATTAATTGACATATTTAATGATGCAACAGTAATATGTGCGCCCTTTTAAACAGCATTATATAGAAATCAAGGCATTGCATATGAAACAGACTTATCAACCAAGTAACTTGAAGCGAAAGAGAGCCCATGGTTTTCGTGCCCGTATGCAAACTCGCTCAGGAAGAGCGATAATAAAAGCTCGTCGTAATAAAGGAAGAAAAAGACTCTCCGCCTAGAGATTTTAATAATGCTTTCTTCCGAGAAGCGTTTCCGAGCCTGTAATAGATTAAAACGTCCGGAAGAATTCAAGCAGGTTTTTTCCTCAAAGCGCCGTTCTAGCGATAAAATATTTCTTTTTTTAGCAAAAAGTAACGACCTTAGTTGGGCTCGTCTGGGTTTGGCTGTTCCAAAGAAGCATATTCATAGCGCTGTTGAGAGAAACAGACTTAAACGTATAATCAGAGAAAGCTTTCGATTAAAACAAAAAAAGCTTATAGGAAACGATATAGTCGTTGTCATAAGAAACAAACTGGATGTTAATAAAAACGGTGTAGAGTCCATGCTTGCCAAGCATTGGGATAAAGTCATTTAATGAAAGCCACATTAATAAAACTTATTAATATATATCAGCGCTATATAAGCGTTTTCATGGCGCCGTGTTGTCGGTTTTATCCAAGCTGTTCACAATATACTGTTGAAGCGCTTTCTGAACACGGTGTTTTAAAAGGCTTGTATTTTGGGGCTCGACGTATTTGTCGGTGTCATCCTTTTCATGAAGGCGGCTTTGATCCTGTGCCGCATAAATCGATAGAGTCATAATACTAATGGAAACAACGCGGTTTATTTTACTTATAGCACTAGGCTTGGTTTTGACAATGATCTGGCAAGCCTGGCAAGAAGATTATGCTGAGATAGGCGTTGTACAACACGCGGATACTTCCGTCCCGACACAGCTTCCCGACACAGATGACAACATCGGTTTATCCGACCAACAAACAGCTACATTGAATAATGTAGCTGATCCTTTATTAGCGCAAAGTTCGGCAACAGATGAATCAAAAGGTAAAGTGGTTCGTGTAAAAACAGATGTGTTGGACATAGAAATTAATACCGTTGGCGGAACAATTCAGCGGGCGGCATTGTTAGATTATTCTATTACTAAAAAAGATCAATCAGACAAGGTTATCTTATTAAAGAATGAGCCTAATGATTTTTATATAATTCAAGGCGGCTTGTTAAGCAAAGATGAGCCAGCTAATCACAAGACAGTATTTAACTCTGAAAACGAAATTTATGAACTAGCTGGAAACGATAGTGTTTCTGTGCCTCTTTTATGGGAGTCGGAAGACGGATTAAAAGTAATTAAAACGCTTACCTTTTATAAAGGACAATATGCGGCTGATATTACGTATGAAATTCAAAATAATTCATCAGCGCCCTGGTCTGGCAGCGCATACGCACAGATAAATCGTACCGAACCTACAGAATCAGGATCCCGGTTTATCTATACTTACACCGGCGCGGTCATTTCAACACCAGAAAAAAGATATGAAAAAATAGACTTTGGTGAAATTGAGGACGACAAGCTTTCAGTAGACGTTACTAACGGTTGGGTCGCGATGTTGCAACATTACTTTTTTACAGCATTGCTTCCTGGTTCAAAAGAAGAACAGTATCGTTATTATACTTTGAACCCTAATCAGCAAAGTTATGTTATTGGAGCGATAACGCCTTCGAAAAATATTTCTGCTGGCTCCAGCGACAAGATCAATCATCGTGTTTATATAGGGCCTAAACTTCAAAAAGAACTGCCACAATATGCAGATGGATTAGAGCTTACGGTGGACTACGGTATTTTTTGGTTTCTTGCCGAGCCAGTATTCTGGTTGCTAGATCACATTCACGATGTAGTTAAGAATTGGGGCTGGTCTATTGTTTTAGTCACGCTTCTTTTAAAGCTGATATTTTTTAAATTATCTGCTGCCGGTTATCGCTCTATGGCAAACATGAGACGAGTTCAGCCAAGATTATTATCTATAAGAGATCGTTATAAAGATGATCGTGCTCGTCTTAATCAGGCAATGATGGAGCTTTATAAAGAAGAAAAAATTAATCCTCTTGGCGGCTGCTTTCCTATTTTAATACAAATTCCTGTGTTCATTTCCTTATATTGGGTGTTGTTAGAAAGTGTAGAGTTGAGACAGGCTGATTTTATTTTATGGATAAATAATTTATCTTCAGCAGATCCTTACTTCGTCTTGCCATTATTAATGGGCATAACGATGTTTGTTCAGCAAAAGCTTAATCCGGCACCAATGGATCCGGTTCAAGCAAAAGTAATGTCTGTTTTGCCCGTTGTCTTTACGGTCTTTTTTGCTTTTTTCCCATCGGGTCTGGTTTTATATTGGGTTGTTAATAATACGCTTTCTATTGCCCAGCAGTGGGTGATCACCCGCAACCTGGAGAAAGAAAGCGAGAAAAAAGAACTCGCCAACAAATAGTTTGGTCGAGCGGTTAGCGCTATGCCAAAAGACAAAGACACTATAGTTGCTATAGCCACACCGCCAGGAATTGGCGGCATAAGCGTCATTCGTGTTTCCGGAAAAAACAGTAAAAATATATATAAGACATTAACAAAACGAGAGCCAATACCTCGTCAGGCGCAATACTCAACGTTTCAGTCTTCATCAGGCCAAATTATAGATAAAGGCATCGTTCTATTTTTCGAAAATCCTTCCTCGTATACAGGTGAAGATGTTGTAGAGTTCCACGCGCATGGCAGCCGTGTTTTGCTGGATACGCTCCTTGAAGAAATTGTTTCCATAGGCGCACGGCAGGCAAACCCCGGCGAATTTACCGAAAGAGCCTTTTTAAACGACAAGCTGGATTTAGTGCAAGCTGAAGCGGTGGCAGATCTTATCAACAGCAACTCTAAGAAAGCTGCGCGTAGCGCCATGCAGTCGCTCGACGGTGTTTTTTCAAACAGTGTCCGGCAATTAAGGGAGCGGATATTTAATGCTAGAGCGCTGGTTGAAGCGGCCTTAGATTTTCCGGAAGAAGAAGACGTAAGCGTTAATGTAGCGCCTGCTATAGAAAACATAGAAACTGGGTTGTTAGAGCTTAAAATGCTTTTAAAAAAAGCGAAAGCAGGGCGAACGCTTGATCAAAATCCAACCGTAGTTATTGCTGGCTCACCGAACGCAGGAAAGTCATGTCTTATTAATCAGCTATCAGGCTTTGATTCTGCTATCGTCTCCGCTGAACCAGGCACAACCAGAGACATTATTCGAGAAAAAGTATTGCTACGAGACAATACGTTTACATTAATTGATACAGCGGGCTTACGTAAAACGAGTAACGCTATAGAAAAAGAAGGCGTTGAAAGATCCTATAAAGCCTTGTCTGCTGCAGATATTGTTTTATATGTTATTGACAATAGTCAGGGGCAAGAATCTAAAGACAATGAATTAAGCGGTTATTTATCTCCAGGAACTAAAAGAATTACTGTTAGAAATAAAATAGACCTCTGTAATGGCAGTAGCTATAAAAATACAGACGATGAGGTATTTGTTTCAGCAAAAACCGGGGAAGGCATAGATGATCTTATACAAAAAATATGTTCAACTCTTAATTTAACAGATAACGAAGAAGACATAATTTTTGCAAGGCAGCGACATATTGATGCGCTAGATTTAGTTAAGCTGCATTTACAAGATGCCTTGTCTCAAGCAAAAGGAAACGCTGGTCTGGAAGTTTTGGCTGAGTCTTTGAGACAAGCGCTGTCTGGTTTTGATGAAGTGACAGGCAAAACCACAACAGACGATATATTAGGTAAGGTTTTTTCGCAATTTTGTATAGGCAAGTAATTAATTAAAGGAAATATTTGTGAGTATAAAGATAGAATTATCGGTTGGAGAGCTGCTTGATAAAGTAACCATTCTTCAAATTAAATCAGAAAGAATTAACGATGTTGCCAAGCTTGAAAATATTAATAAAGAACTTAATGTTTTACAGTCACTATGGAATTCTTCTTCTTTTGCAGAAATAGACCTTGATGAAAACATCAAGGATCTAAAAGCGGTCAACGAAGAGCTATGGGACATAGAAGACAAGATAAGAGAGAAAGAAAGCAAACAAGCGTTTGATAATGAATTTGTTCAGTTAGCAAGATCCGTTTATTTTACTAACGATAAACGCGCAGAAATTAAACGAATAATAAACACCAAGACAGGCTCAGAGTTAATCGAAGAAAAATCATATAGTGATTACTCAGCTAACAGTAATTAAATCATATTTAGTTTAATGGCCGTTAATAAAATATTGTTTGTGGGCTTAAGTTCTGTTGGTGATGTTGTCATGACAACGCCCGTTTTAAAATCTTTGCAAGACAGATACCCTGAAGCATTATTTGACATCGTTGTTGATAAACGCGGTACAGGGCTATACAAGAACTATCCGCGTCTAAACCAATTATATTTAAAAGACAAAGATAAGCCGTTTAGGGGTGTGCCGGATTTATTGTTCCAGTTATGGAAGACGCGTTACGATCTGATTGTTGATGTTAGAACCGATGGGCTTGCATATTTGTTGCGAGCGCAAAAAAGATATACGAAATTGTTTGCAAAAAGCTATGGGCCTCATGCTGTAGAAAAGCTAATGGGCGTTATTTCTGATCTACATGGCAAGCTTCCTATTCCAGATACGAGCGTTTGGCCGTCTGATGCTGATAGAGAGTATGCAATTAAACAAGTGTCTGTGTTTAGCAATAAAGACAGGCTGTTAGCTTTGTCTATTGGCGATAGCCGTAAGCTAATAAAAACATGGCCTGCAGAAAAGTTTATTGAGCTAATTAAACGCCATGAGAATTTTTTTTCGGGAGTGATATTCTTGGGAAACAGTTTCGAAGCTGAAGAAACTCAGAGAGTTGCCAGCAAAATTAATTTGCCACATATTAATACTGTTGGAAACACGCTGTTAGAAGCAGCAGCGTTATTAGAAAATTCTTGCTTGTATATAGGCCCAGACTCTGGATTGGGTCATATTGCTAGCGCAGTAAAAACACCGACCATCAGTTTTTTTAGTCATGTTACACCAGAGCAATATAGACCATGGGGAAATAAAAGCGAATGTCTTTCCGGGACAAAAAATGATTCTCGAAATATCTCCGTTGATGACGTAAGCGCAGCTGTTCGGAGAATACTGGATGAATGAAATTTTACGTTTACTTGATCGCGTATTAAAAAAACAAGGTTATTCAATTAAGAAGCATCCTGAATACAATTTGTTGCCGTTGAAAGAATTTGACAGCTTTGCTACTCAGAAGAAAGTTTATGATTCGTTTAATTCCAAGTGCAATGAAAAGCCCAGCGATGTAAATACCCTAATAATCTGTTTACGTACTTGTATCAATGACAAGCGCGCCAAGGGAAAGCGAAGTGAGCTTACAGGCGTTAACCTTGAAGATCATTTATTAACCTGCATTAACTCATTGATTGTTTCAATTAATGATGCCCAACAAAAAGGCGTTGAAGTAAGTCTTAACGTGTTTGATGATCGCTCAGATCAAGCCGTCATTGATAATATTAAAAGTTTATGTGAAAAGCTGAAATGTAAATGGCAAATTATAACGACGAAAAAAACCGGACAGGGTGAATCACTTCATGAACATTTTTCTTATGCCAAAGACAAAGATGCGTTGTTTTATTTTTGTGAAGATGATTACCTTCATGAAGAAAATGCAATTTATGAAATGGTGCGTTTTTATAAAAAAGTTTTTGAACAAACAGGTTCACACTTACTCATTCATCCGCAAGAACATGAATTAATTTACAGTCAATATAATTACCCCTCATACATTTTGTTAGGCGAGAATAGACGTTGGCGCTCAATAAGTCATATGACACATACTTTTTTTACTCATTCGAACATTGTAAAAGATCATTGGGCGTATTTTGAGAACACAAAATATGTCGGGATAAAAGAAAAGCGTCACCTCGGTTCAGAAAAGAAAACAACAGATCTTTTGTTTAATCATATCCCGGGATTTTCGCCTATTCCGGCTGTAGCAATACATTTTCAGACCGAAGATTGTTTGCCGCCATTTTTTAATTGGAAAAAATTGTGGGAACAAACAAAACTTAAATGAAACATTTTTTGGAGTATCTCTAGCATGTAGCTCTTTAGT
>JBFIIJ010000035.1:0-12756 GCA_041601315.1 Gammaproteobacteria bacterium | reverse complement strand
TCCTCTTCCGTTCTTATGTTTACTCTTGAAAGAAACACAACCACATCATGCTTCATGTTCTCAAGCATTTGTACAAATAATTCAAATGCTTCACGTTTGTATTCCTGTTTTGGATTTTTTCCTGCAAAACTTCTTAATTGAATACCTTGTCTAAGATGGTCCATGTTGACCAAGTGTTCTTTCCAGTGTCGATCAAGCACATCAAGCATGATTTGTTTTTCAATGCGTCTCATCAAATCAGGGGTGATAATTTCTTCTTTATCTTTAACCAATTTATCCATTGAAGCATGGAGTTTTTCACGTAGCGATTCTTCATGTAACGACTTATCTTGATCAAGCCACAATTGGATATCGACAGTTAAATCAAACTCATGCTGAAATGCTTCTTTTAAACCAGCAACATCCCACATTTCATCCATGCTACCACGAGGAATATACGTATCGATGAGTCCTTCAATAACATCGTAACGCATATCATTAACTTCTTCGGCAACTGTCTCACCATCTAACAAATCATTTCTTTTTTCGTAAATAACTTTTCTCTGATCATTAGCAACATCGTCATATTCTAAAAGATGCTTACGAATATCAAAATTATGCGCTTCAACCTTTCGTTGTGCATTTTCTATCGCACGAGTTACCAGCTTTGATTCAATCGCCTCACCTTCATCCATTCCCAATTTTTGCATAATTGAAGATATACGGTCTGAAGCAAAAATTCGCATCAAATTATCTTCAAGCGAAAGATAAAAACGACTTGACCCGGGATCACCTTGACGTCCTGCACGACCACGAAGTTGGTTATCTATTCGTCTTGATTCATGTCGTTCAGTACCAATAATATGCAAGCCACCACTCTCTAATACCTGTTGATGACGTTTATTCCATTCTTCTTTTATTCTATCGATTTGATTTTGATCTGGATCGTTTAACGAATTAATTTCCACTTCAAAATTACCACCCAATACTATATCTGTACCTCGGCCAGCCATGTTTGTAGCGATCGTAATTGCGCCAGCTTGACCGGCTTGAGCAATAATTTCAGCTTCTTTTTCGTGAAACTTTGCATTCAATACCTGATGTTTAATATTTTCTTTCTTTAGTAAATTAGATAAATACTCAGATACTTCAATTGAAGCTGTACCCACTAAAACAGGTTGTCCTTTCGACTGACAATGTTTGATATCCTCAATTATCGCAGCATACTTTTCTTTAGCTGTTAAAAAGATCAAGTCACTCTGATCATCCCTAATCATAGACATATTTGTTGGAACAATAACGACTTCAAGACCATAAATTGACTGGAACTCAAAAGCTTCTGTATCGGCAGTACCGGTCATACCAGATAATTTTGAATATAGACGAAAGAAATTTTGATAAGTTATAGATGCAAGCGTCTGATTTTCGTTTTGTATTGTTACACCTTCTTTTGCTTCGATTGCCTGGTGCAAACCTTCAGACCAACGACGTCCTTGCATAGTACGTCCAGTAAACTCATCAACGATAACAATTTCATCATCCTTCACAATATAATCAACATCATTTTTAAATAAATGATGTGCTCTTAAAGCAGCATTTAAATGATGTAAAATACTTATATTGGCTGGATCATATAAAGTTTGATCGGCTTTAAGCACATTATTTTCTATTAATAGTTGTTCTATATGGTCATGCCCATCTTCAGTAAAATAAATTTGCTTAGATTTTTCATCCAAAGTGAAATCGCCGGGACCATCCTCAACTTTTTGGACTACGAGTTTGGGAATTAATGCATTTATCGTTATGTATAACTCTGACTTATCATCTACCATTCCTGAAATAACCAATGGTGTTCTTGCTTCATCAATAAGGATTGAGTCAACTTCATCTACTATTGCAAAATTTAAACCTCTTTGAACACGTCCTTCGTTGCTAAAGGCCATGTTGTCACGTAAATAATCAAAGCCAAATTCGTTATTTGTGCCATAGGTAATATCACATTTATAAGCTGCTTTTCTTTCTTCTGTTGATAGACCACTTACAATGACACCGGTAGTTAGTCCAAGAAAATTATATATCTGGCCCATCCATTCTGAATCGCGCGTGGCCAAATAATCGTTAACAGTAATTACGTGAACACCTAGCCCTGATAAGGCATTTAAATATGCCGCCAATGTTGCGACCAATGTTTTACCTTCACCTGTTCGCATTTCAGCAATATTGCCATGATGTAAAACCATGGCTCCAACTAACTGAACATCAAAATGACGCATATTTAAAACACGCTGACCTGCTTCTCGAACTAATGCAAAAGCTTCAGGCAATATATCATCCAGACTTTCTCCTTGATTAAGCCTTTCTTTTAACTGGAGGGTTTTATCAGGAAAATCTTGATCATTTAGTAACTTAAAATCATCTTCGAGAGGATTTATTTGATTTACTATTTTATTTAATTTTTTGATGACTCGGTCATTACGAGTACCAAATAATTTTTTTGCTAAGCCTATAATCATACTAAATTTATCTTTATTTTTAATACGCAATATATCACGTACTGTTACGTAAAATGAATTTCAGAGAGACAAGATAATCGGGGGAGTGTTATTTTAAAGATATATATTTCTTTGGATCTACTGCCTTTCCATTGTTCACAACTTCAAAGTGAACATGAGAGCCTGTTGATCTTCCAGACGAACCCATAAGCGCAATAATCTGACCTTGATCAACCTTTTGACCAACAACGACAATATTCTTCTTGTTATGTGCATAACGCGTCTGATAACCATTTCCATGGTTAATTTCCACCATATTACCATAGCCATAACGAACACCTGACCAAGTAACAATACCTGAAGCAACCGCGAGTATGGGAGAACCTGTTTTGCCGGCATAATCAATACCATCATGAAATTCCATTTTTCCAGTAATGGGATCAGCTCGCGAGCCAAATAATGACGAAATCCAGCCATCCATTGTGGGACTACCGGTAGGTAGAGTCTGACTTTGCAATGTTCTGTCGATTAACATTGACTCCATCGCTGTCAGTTTTTCAGAACGATCCTGTATTTTGGAGTTTAATTCTTCCAAAGCAACCAGAAAGTCACTGACTTCCATTGTGTTATGCGAATTAGCTGGGCGAGGTCCACCTAAACCAGGACTGGAATTAACATCAAATTCTATTTCATTAAGATCTGCCATGTCTGCCAAACGAGAACCAAGCGCGTCCAAACGCATGACATGAGTTTGCAATTTACTTAATCTGGCTGCCAATGCGTCAAGATTTTTTGTAGCATTTTCCTGCGCTTGATTGAGCATTTGTTGCTGAACATCTATCTCCTGGCTCCAGATAGGTGCTGTTTGAGTGTATAAATCTTTAAATGAATCTCGTGTCAGACTCAATGCATGAAGACTTCCTGCATGAAAAATCAACAACCCGACAACAACAACTAATATCAAAGACACACTCAAAGCTACAGGCCCTAAAGTCAGAGTCTGGCTTTTCTTTCTAGATTTTGATATTAAAAATAATTGCATATTTATGCTGCGCCATATTTAAAACTGTATACTTAACATATAAATGAATAACACCGATAAAAAGAACCTTAGTCTGCCTATAAGCAAGTTATTGCAAGACAAGCATTCCCCTATCGCTGATCTTTGCAAAAAAGCACATTCAATTCAGGTACTAGATCAAAAATTGAAAAAATGCCTGGATCCTTCTCTCCAAAATCACTTTGAACTAGCTAATATAACGACAGACTCTGCCATTTTACTCGTTAGTTCTTCTACCTGGGCAACCCGCCTACGTTATAATATTCCGGTTATCCTTAACGCCTTAAACAATCAACTGGACTTTAAATCTATAAAAACAATCAGGATTAAAGTTAAAAAAATAATTCCTGAAAATATGTCTAAACCCAAAAATTCCTTATCTTTATCTAAAGGTTCAGCTCGTATTCTTATTGATGTTGCAAATAACTTTACCGATCCTCAACTACGAGAGTGCATTTTAAAATTATCAAAAAACTACCGCGAGTAATTATTACTCTGCAGGAATCGCCTGCATAAATGAAATTGGCGCGTCATGTCCGTCCTCAAAGCTTACCAACTCCCATGCATCTTCATTAGCTAGTAAGGTTCGTAAAAGTGCATTGTTTAATGCATGGCCGGATTTGTATCCATTAAATGCACCAATCAGACTATGACCCAATAAATATAAATCACCAATTGCATCAAGAATTTTATGTTTCACACATTCGTCTTCGTATCGAAGACCATCTTCATTAAGAATTCTGTAATCATCAACCACAACAGCATTATCCAGACTTCCACCTAATACCAGATTTTTTTCACGCAGTAATTCAACATCACGCATAAAACCGAAAGTACGGGCACGACTCACTTCTTTAACAAAAGAAGTAGTAGAAAAATCAATTTCTGCATGGCAATTACTATCATTAAAAACGGGATGATCAAATTCGATCGTAAATCCCACTTTAAAGCCATCAAAAGGCTCAAACATAGCCCATTTACCATCTTCTTCAACGCGAACCTTTTCTTTTATTCTCAAAAATTTCTTTGGAGCAGATTGTTCTTCAATACCGGCCGATTGAATTAAAAAGACAAAGGGACCAGCACTACCATCCATTATCGGAACTTCATCGGCGCTTAAATCTATAAAGGCATTATCTATCCCGAAACCTGCCAAGGCGGAAAGTAAATGTTCAACAGTGGAAATTCGTACATTATCTTTGACTAATGTACTTGAAAGACTGGTATCACCGACATATTCAGGGCTAGCCGGTATATCTACTGCGGGATCCAAATCGACACGACGAAACGTAATTCCTGCATTTGCAGGCGCTGGCCGCAAGGTCAAAAAGACCTTTTTGCCCGTATGCAGGCCTACCCCAGTAGCCCGAATTACGTTTTTTAATGTACGCTGCCTAATCATTATTACTAACCAAACCTATTCTTAGTAAGGAACTTTTATTCTTATGTCTTTGTATTATAGGCAATTATGGTGCCATTACCGTATTTAGTCCAGAATTCCCCAATTCCGGATCTAACTATACCATGTAAAAACCAAATCTAGTCTGCTTGCCTTCTCAAAAATGCAGGAATATCGAGATAATCTGCATCTCCTTTTACCATACCTTCTTCCTTCTCAGGAGCCTTATTTCGCATCACTGTTGGTCGTTCAAGATCCCTATAATTGACGCTCATGTCCTCATTTTGAACCAATTTGATGCGAGATGCATCATCTTTAATATTTCCAAGACCAGTGGCAACAATAGTAACCCTAATATCGCCTGACATTTCTGGGTCAATGACGGTTCCAACGACAACCGTTGCATTCTCAGAAGCAAACTCTTTAACGGTAGTCCCAACTTCATCAAATTCACCAATAGACAAATCCATACCGGCAGTAATGTTAACCAAAATTCCTCTGGCACCGGAGAGATTGACATCTTCCAATAGAGGACTTGATATTGCAGCTTCAGCAGCAATTTTTGCTCTTTCTTCGCCTTGCGCTTTTCCTGAACCCATCATCGCCATACCCATCTCGGACATAACCGTTCTGACGTCAGCAAAATCCACGTTGATCAAACCAGGACAGGTAATTAACTCAGCAATACCTTGAACCGCTCCTAACAACACATCATTTGCTGCACTAAAAGCATTTAACAAACTAACATCACGACCAAGCACACTTAATAGCTTTTCATTAGGTATGGTAATTAATGAATCAACAAACTGACTTAATTCAATGATACCTTCTTCTGCTACCGCTCCTCTTTTTTTGCCTTCGAAAGCAAAAGGTCGAGTAACAACCGCAACCGTTAAGATACCCATTTCTTTAGCAACCTGTGCAACGATAGGTGCCGCACCGGTACCTGTACCACCTCCCATACCTGCAGTAATAAAAACCATATCCGATCCATCGAGCACGTCCATTAAACGATCACGATCTTCAAGTGCTGCCTGTCGACCTACTTCAGGATTAGCGCCCGCACCCAGACCTTTGGTCATATTACTTCCCAATTGCAAAACAGTTTTCGCACCTGAATTTTTAAGTGCCTGTGAATCAGTATTGGCACAAATAAACTCAACTCCTTCTATATTTCCTCCAAGCATATGCTGTACAGCATTGCCACCACCACCACCAACGCCTATTACTTTTATAACAGCCGCCTGATTAGCTGCATCGACTAATTCAAACATGTTGTAACCTCCCAGAATAATTACAATTTTATTATTTAAAAATTACCTTGAAACCAACTTTTCATTCTTTCAAAAATACCTTTCACACCATCATTAATATGAATTGGAGTCATACCTTCCTGACTCTGTTTTTTACCAAAAATTAATAACCCCACTCCCGTTGCATATATCGGACTTTTAACCACATCTGACAAACCTGATACATATTGCGGAATACCCAAACGAACGGGCATATGAAATATTTCTTCCGCCAATTCAATAACGCCATCCATCTTTGAACTACCGCCAGTAAGAACAATCCCGGCAGCAATCAAACTTTCAAAACCACTTCTTCTTAATTCAGCTTGAACTAAACTAAATAATTCTTCATATCTTGGCTGGACGACCTCGGCTAATGTTTGACGAGCCAAACGCCGTGAAGGCCGATCACCAACACCCGGCACCTCAATACTTTCATCATGTTTTGCTAGTTGTGTAAGTGCACATGCGTATTGAACTTTAATATCTTCAGCATGTTGTGTTGGTGTGCGTAAAGCGACAGCAATATCATTAGTCACTTGATCACCTGCAATGGGGATAACGGCAGTATGATGAATAGCACCATCAGTAAAGACAGCAATATCAGTTGTGCCACCACCGATATCAATCATGCAAACGCCAAGATCTTTTTCGTCTTCAGTTAATACAGCATAACTGGAAGCTAACTGCTCAAGAATAATATCGTCTACTTCCAAACCACAACGTCGTACACACTTAACAATATTTTGTGCTGCACTGACAGCACCGGTGACGATATGCACTTTCGATTCAAGCCTAACACCCGACATTCCGATAGGTTCTTTAACACCTTCCTGATTATCGATAATAAATTCCTGTGGCAATATATGTAGAATTTTTTGATCCGCGGGAATAGCTACAGCCTTTGCTGCATCGATAACACGATCAACATCACTATAAGAAACTTCGCTATCTCGTATTGCAACAATGCCATGCGAATTTAAACTGCGTATATGACTACCCGCAATTCCTGTAAAAACAGAATGAATCTCACAACCTGCCATTAGCTCTGCTTCTTCAATTGCTCTTTGAATCGAATGCACTGTTGATTCGATATTAACCACCACTCCTTTTTTAAGACCGCGCGATTGATTTGACCCAATGCCAATTATTTCAATCTCATCATCAACTGAAATTTCACCAACAATGGCAACCACTTTGGATGTACCAATGTCCAAACCAACAATAAGATTTTTGTCTGTTTTCTTAACCATAAGTTATCCGCCTAATATCATAATGCAGAATTGTTTTGTTATTTTTTCCATCGTATGGAAAAACCATTTGTATATCGCATATCAATTGACTCTGTTTGTTCAATACGACCTGATATTGTTGTCGGTATTAAAGTTAAAAATCTATTCAATCGTTCTTCAAAATCACGCCGCCCTAAAATAACCTTGATTCCATTATCAAGTTGAAATGACCAGGCACGTCTTTCATTCAAAGTTAATGAAGCTACCTTAAATCCAACAAACTTGAACCGTTCTTGCATCGCATTAAATCGATCCAATAAAGCGACTTCCGAATCAGCTGGACCAGACAACAATGGCAATTCATTAGTTATCGTTGTAATGTCTGGAGCAAAATATTCTCCTGATGAATTCAATAAGCCTGAGTCTTTCCACCGCACAACAGGGATCTGTTCAATAACAATAACTCTCAATGCATCAGGCCATATTCGTTTTACAGTGACTTCTTTCACCCAGGGCTCATTCAACAAAGCAAGACGTACAGCATCCACATCAAGATTAAAAAAACCACCACGAACTTTATCTGTAACAAGTAACTGCAAATCAACCGGAGACAAGCGAGTAAAATCACCTTCAATACGAACTTGTTTTATTGGTAACGTATCTGAATTCGACAAATACATTCCACCCCAGACAAATAAGCTTACAAAAGTTAAAACAAATACAATTCCAAATAATCGGTTGCCACGAATATGGCTTCTGTCAACGCTATTGAATTGAAGTTTATTTGGATCAATTACCATTTCGATACTCATTAGCTTTTCGTGTCCTTACCAACAGGCACAGCCAAACTTGTTGCCAGTATTTGAACCACTAACTGCTCAAATGAAAGCCCTGCCTGTTTTGCTGCCATAGGAACTAAACTATGACTTGTCATTCCAGGAACAGTATTAACTTCGATCAACCATGGTCTCTTTGCTTTATCGATCATTAAGTCCACTCTACTCCAACCACTAACAGCTAAAGCGTTACATGCTTGTAAAGCCATGGCACCCAATGTACGTTCGACTTCCTCATCAAGACCGCATGGACAAATATATTTTGTATCATCATCCTCATACTTTGCCTGATAATCATAAAATTCACGTTTTGTCTCAAGCTTGATCATCGGTAATACCGTGTCACCTAAAATAGGAATAGTATATTCATCACCTTCAACCCAACTTTCTGCCATCACTCGATCATCAAATTGATTTGCTTGTTCCCAGGCTGTAACTAATTTATCAGCTTGAGTTACTTTACTTGCACCAACACTTGATCCTTCTCTAACAGGCTTAACCATGATCGGTAATTTCAGTTGTTCTACAATCTGTTGCCAATCGCTAGCCTGATTTAATTCAACAGTATCAGGCGTAGGCAAACCGGAATCACGCCAAATGGCCTTACTGCGAACCTTGTCCATTGCTAATGCAGAACTCAACACATTGCTGCCGGTATAAGGCAAACCAATTGTTTCTAATGCACCCTGAATTGTTCCATCCTCACCACCGCGTCCATGTAACGCAATAAAAATGCGATCAAACTTATTGCTCGTTAATTGTTGAAATTCATTTTTATTAAAATCGATCGCATGCGCATCAATACCCACATTACAAAGTGCGGCATACACAGCTTTCCCGCTTTCCAATGAAATCGTACGTTCAGCTGACTGCCCACCCATTAGCACTGCAACCTTACCAAAGTTAGATGCTTGATATTCAGGCACGCGCATTATTGCTCGCTCCTTTTATTTCCAATTATTCTTACTTCGGGGATTAGTTTAATCTCACTTTTTTCATATACAGTTGCTTGAACTAACTCGATCAATTTTTCTATATCCAGCGACGTCGCATTACCTGTGTTAATAATAAAATTCGCATGCTTTTCTGAAACAATAGCGCCGCCAAATTGTTTTCCTTTTAGCCCGCATGAATCAATTAATTTTGCAGCATGATTATTTTCAGGGTTTCTAAATACTGAACCGCAACTATGTTGTCCTAAAGGTTGTGTTTCCGCTCTCTGACTCAACATTTGTTTAATCGTTTTTTCTATTTTTTCTTTATTTGAAATTTCTAATTGCAAAGTACCAGAAACAAACCATTCATCATCAGCAAGCGAAACACTGCGATAAGCAATTTCAAATTGATCACTTGAATAAACTTGACGTTCGCCCTTTCTATTTATTGTTTCAACCTGTTCAACATATTTCCAAATCTCACCACCATAAGCACCGGCATTCATAGCTAATGCGCCGCCGATTGAACCTGGTATTGAAGCCAAAAATTCAATACCAGCTAAACCTTCCTTAGCTGCAAAACGTGCTGCTTTTGCACAAGTAACTCCTGCGCCTATTTTCAATACACTTTTATTAATACACTTGAGTTCACTTAACACTCCAATAACAGAAATAACGACACCATCTAAACCACCATCGCGCACCAATATATTGCTGCCAAGACCTATCCAGGTAACAGCCATATCACTCGGTAAACTGGACATAAACTCAGACAGATCTTCAATATCAGCCGCAATATAAAAATAATCTGCATTACCACCCGTTTTCCATGACGTATGACGTGACATAGGCTCTTGCTCTCGCAATTCACCTCGAAATAATGTTCTGTCAAAATCAATAGTCATACTGTTATTTAAAATCACCTGCATCTTTTGCATTTCATTTTCTATACTCAACAAAGCGATAATCCTTAATGTACTGAGTTTGAGTAAAGTTGTTTTGATAAAGTACCAATATCACCGGCTCCTAAAGTCAGTAACAAATCATTTTCTTCAAGCAAAGTTGAAAGAACTTCAGGTACTGTATCTTTATCATCGACAAAAATTGGATCGACCTGCCCGCGCAGTCTTATTGCACGACATAATGATCGAGTATCTGCACCGAGAATAGGTTCTTCACCTGCCGGGTAAACATCAAGAATCAATAAACAATCAACGTTTGAAAGAACCCGACTAAAATCTTCAAATAGGTCACGTAATCGTGTAAAACGATGAGGTTGATAAACCACAACTAAACGTCGATTTGGCCAACCAGCTTTAATAGCGCCAATGATTGCCTCTATTTCAGTAGGGTGATGAGCATAGTCATCAATTAATGTAACGTTAATATTATTTAACTGGATATCACCTCGTACATGACATCGGCGAGAAATTCCCTGAAAATGACTTAAAGCTTTAATAATATTTTCATCACTCACGCCTAACTCGTGTGCAACAGCTATAGAGGCCAATGCATTTAATAAGTTGTGTTTACCTGGAAGATTTAGTTCAACCTCCAACCAGTCCTTTTTATCTTTATGTGAAACCTTAAACCAGGTTTTTGAATTTTCCTGTTTAATTAATTCAGCGTTATAGTCCGCTTCAAAATCCAGTCCATAAGTTACAACCGGCTTGGTTACTTCAGGTAAAATTTTACGAACACCTTCATCATCTATACAAAGAACAGCTAAACCATAAAAAGGTAACTGATGCAAGAATTCAACAAAGTTATGTCGTAAGTTTGCAAAATCCCCTGAGTAGGTATCAAGGTGATCTGCATCAATATTTGTTATGACTGCGATGACTGGATATAGATGTAAGAAAGAAGCGTCACTTTCATCTGCTTCTGCAACAATATATTTTCCTGTGCCAAGACGCGCATGCGATCCGGAACTATTTAACAACCCACCAATAACATAAGTTGGATCGAGACCACCTTCTGCAAGCACACTGGCAACCAAGCTTGTTGTAGTAGTTTTACCATGTGTACCAGCTATAGCTATACCCTGACTAAAGCGCATTAGCTCAGCTAACATTTCTGCACGTCGGACTATAGGTACTCGATTACTTCGCGCAGCAATCAACTCTTCATTTTTTTCATCAATTGCACTTGTCACAACGACAACATCCGTATTGGCAATATTTTCAGCAGCGTGACCAATTGTTACTTTAACGCCTAAAGATTCTAATCTTTTAGTAATTTCACTTTCTTTAATATCAGAACCCGTCACTTCATAACCGACATTCTTGAGCACTTCCGCTATACCACCCATACCGGCACCACCGATACCAACAAAATGGATATGCTTTACTCGACCCATCGCATGTAATTGCATATCACGCATGAATTGCCTCCATACATAATTTTGCAACATCATCTGTTGCAGTTGGTTTTGCAAGTGACCGCGCTTTAACTGCCATTTGCATTAACTGCTCAGGTGCATGACAAAAATCTAATAAAATTTCTTTCAATTTTTCAATGTTCAATTGAGATTCCTGTATCAGAATTGCAGCATTTTCTCTTGAAAGATATTTTGCATTTTCAGTCTGATGGTCATCAACCGCATATGGAAATGGAATAAGGATTGAAGCGATGCCTGTTGCCGCTAATTCAGCAATTGTTAAAGCACCCGCACGACAAATAACGATATCTGCCCATACATAGACATCTGCCATATCATTTATAAACGGCATCACATCTACTTTAACGTTGTATTTTTTATAAGCTGTTTCTGTATCAGCAAGGTGTCGTTCACCACATTGATGCTTAATTTCAAATTGATATTCGTTACCTAAAACAGAAAATGTTTGCGGTATCACTTCATTTAGTTTCTTTGCGCCAAGACTGCCGCCGAGCACTAACACTTTTAATACTTTTGAATCTCTGTTTGCATATCGTTGTTCTGGTCTTTGTAAATTTACAATATCACTACGCACAGGATTTCCGGTGATCGTTAATTTTTCTGAATTTTTAAATGCGTCAGGAAAGGCCGCCATAATAGAAACGGCAAACGGTGCCAATAATCGATTAGTTAAACCCGCTATCGCATTTTGTTCATGTATAAGCAAAGGTATGCGCATCAACCATGCCGCTATTCCGCCTGGTCCACTTGCAAATCCGCCCATACCTAAAACAACAACGGGACGAACTTTAATCATAATCATTAATGCCTGAACTAAAGCAATCGCAAGCATGAAAGGAGTAAACAATAGACGTAAAATTCCATTGCCCCTTACTCCAGCGACATTAATTTTTAACAACGGATACCCATGATTTGGAACTACTCTGGTTTCCATGCCTTTGCTTGTTCCCAACCAAAACAGTTGAAATCCTTTTTCTTTCAGATTATCTGCAACGGCTAATGCCGGATAAACATGTCCGCCTGTGCCACCTGCCATAATTAAAATATTTTTATCACGCATAGGAAGGCACCACATCAGGCATGGCAATACGGGAATCTTGTCTATTTTCATATTCAATTCGCAGCAAGAT
>JBFIIJ010000034.1:0-12869 GCA_041601315.1 Gammaproteobacteria bacterium | reverse complement strand
TCTGGGATAAAACAAAACTCAGTGCATTACTTCATCCCGATTCCGATCTAGATATAATTATAGTTTGTTTGCGTGATCGTATTGGCGCGGACAATATTTTCAGTCATAAAATTGAATTAATAAAAGATAAAGATTGGGTCGGTGATTTTAAAGCTGCACACCAGCCAATTGTTTTTTCTAATCGTATTTGTATCTGTCCAAGCTGGTGTGAACTACCAGAGAATAATCTTCCAACACTTATACTAGATCCCGGTTTGGCTTTTGGCACGGGAACTCATCCGACTACCTCATTATGTATTGAATGGTTGGCAGAGAATGATGTGACTGACAAAATTGTAATCGATTATGGTTGTGGTTCAGGCATCCTTGCTATGGTAGCTGCGTTACTTGGTGCGAAGCACGTCTATGCAGTTGATATTGACGAACAGGCTTTGCAAGCTGCAAGAGAAAATCGTGATCGAAATAACTTAAATGAAAAAATTATGATTAGTCACGTTGACGATGCATCTCTTCCTGTCGCTGATGTCTTAGTTGCCAATATTCTAATGAATCCCTTGAAAGGCTTAATTGATGAGTTTTCGGCAATAACAAAATTAGATGGTGATATTGTTTTATCCGGGTTACTACATGTTCAGGCAGAAGAGTGTTTGGATGCATACGCATCTTGTTTTAATATGGATGAACCAGTTTTTAATCAAGAGTGGACGCGTTTACACGGGATTAAAAAATAATGTTTACAGTTTGCCCGGGTTGTACAAGACAATTTCAGATATATGCAGAGCATCTTGCTGCTGCATCGGGGCAGGTTCGTTGTGGTTTTTGTCATGAGCAGTTTAACGCGATGGATCGTTTATATGACGAACCATTATCGAATGAAAAAATTCTGGATCAGCAACTCGCTAATGAATCAGATTTAGAAGAAGAGCCCCAATTCGATATTCCAGATAGTTCTGAGCCAGATATTCTTGATTCTGAAGAAGATCACTTAATTTCGAATAGTACATTTGATACAAGTCAGGAACTGGAAACAGCAATCAGCGAAATTGGTATCCATCCTTCAGTTGAAGAGATCAAGGATAAGATTAAAAGTGAAGCGATAGAGCAAAAAAGACCAGAACCAATAGAAGAACCTGTTTTAGAAGAACGTTATCACTTTCCTGAAACTGAAGAACTTTTACAAGAAGAGCAGCCAGTTAAAAATCGTTGGAGTTGGGTTCTTCCTTTATTTTGGACAAGTGCCGCTTTTGTTGCTGTGCTCGCAATATTAATACAATTAGCATGGTTTAATCGCGACCAGCTTCTGTTGAAGTATCCTGAATATCTGCCTTATGCAAAGCAGATTTGTAAAGAACTAGATTGTAAGTTGATTCGCCAACAGGATGTGAGTGCGATTAAGTTAATTAATCGAGATGTGCGTTTGCATCCGGATTATCAGGATACCTTATTGGTTAACGCAGCAATGAAAAATGAATTACCGATTCGCCAACCTTATCCACGCGTCCAACTTACCCTGTTTGATACTTCAGGTTCTTTGTTAGGTTATAGAGAATTTGTGCCAGATGATTATCTTGATAGCAGTATTGAGATAGATAAAGGTATGCCAATTGATTCGCCGGTATACTTTGTGCTTGAGGTCAGCGGACCAACTGCAGGTGCAGTGAGTTTCGAATTTCGTTTTCTCTAGATAGGCAGCGTTAAAGTTACTGATTTTACTCGCTAAAAATAAGCTGCTTTACATGTAAAAGTAGTCCGTTATTATAAGCTTAAAAACTAAGTACTACCCATTCTAACGAAGTGGTTTCATGTATATAGGTTCTCATATTCTTAAAAATAATCTGGTGCTTGCACCAATGGCGGGCGTGACTGATCAACCTTTTCGGTTGCTTTGTCGCGAACTAGGCGCTGGTCTGGTGATTTCGGAAATGGTGACATCTAATCCGGCGTTGTTTCAAAGCAGAAAAACGCAACTTCGTTTAAAGCATGATGGTGAACCAGAGCCAAGAGCCGTGCAGATAGCTGGTGCCGATCCTGAGCAAATGGCAATCGCGGCAGCTTTTAATGTTGAACATGGCGCACAAATTATTGATATCAATATGGGTTGTCCGGCTAAAAAAGTGTGTAATCTGATGGCAGGCTCTGCTTTACTCAGAGATGAACAGTTAGTTGCGAATATTCTGGAATCAGTAGTGAATGCGGTCGATGTCCCGGTAACTTTAAAAATCAGAACAGGCTGGGATAAAGAGAATCGTAATGCAGTGAATATCGCTCGAATTGCCGAATCATCTGGTATTCAGGCACTTACCGTTCACGGCAGAACACGAGCCTGTGCCTTTACAGGGTCAGCGGAACACGAAACAGCGGGTGAAATTAAAGCAAAAGTGGGAATTCCTGTTATTGCTAATGGCGATATAACAACACCCGAAATAGCAGCAGAAATACTAAACACATATAGCGTAGATGGAATTATGATAGGAAGAGCAGCACAGGGAAATCCGTGGATTTTTCGTGAAATTAACCATTATCTAAACACTGGTGAAAAACTTGAAACGCCTGATGCCAATGAAATTTGTAAAACGTTAATTAAGCACATTTCAAACCTGCATCAATTTTATGGTGAATATCAGGGTTTACGTATTGCACGTAAACACATTAGTTGGTATTGCAAACAACATAAAAATGCGACTACATTTCGTTCACATATAAATCGAATTGAATCCGCAAAAGAACAATTGTCCGCATTGAAACATTTTTTTACAGAACAACAGGCAGTAGCAGCATGAATAAGACCAAGGTTAGAAAGCAAACTGCTGCTGATCGTGGCGAGTCTCCGGAAAAATGTTTATCTGATAATGTACAAAGAGCAATGGAATCCTATTTCGAAGATCTGGATGGTCACGAAGTCAGTAATCTTCATGCATTATTTTTAGAAGAAGTAGAAAAACCTTTCTTCGATGTTGTTATGAAACACACAAAAGGCAACATTACTCATGCAGCACAAATGCTCGGATTGAATCGAGTAACATTACGAAACCGACTTAAAAAATATGGCCTGGATACAAGGATAACTAAATGACAACAGTTAAACGCGCTTTGGTTAGCGTTTCTGATAAATCTGGCATTGTTGAATTTTGCAAAGAAATAAATGAACTTGGTATAGAGATCCTTTCTACTGGTGGTACTGCAAAATTACTAGCCGACAATAATATTAATGTAATAGAAGTTTCTGATTACACCGGCTTTCCGGAAATGATGGATGGTCGTGTTAAAACGTTACATCCCAAAATACATGGCGGACTGTTAGGGCGGCGTGCAGTCGATAATGATGTCATGGAAAAACATGGTATCGATGAAATTGATTTAGTCGTAGTTAATCTTTATCCATTCGAACAAACAGTCAGTAAACCAAATTGTACTTTCGAAGAAGCAATAGAAAATATTGATATTGGCGGACCAGCCATGTTGCGTTCTTCTGCAAAAAACCATGCTTCAGTTACCGTCATTGTAGATACAGAAGATTATAATGTTGTATTAACTGAACTTAAAGAAAACAATAAAAGTGTGAGCGACCAAACGCGGTTTCGTTTAGCGCAAAAAGTATTTGCACACACGGCAAATTATGATGCCAATGTTTCAAATTACCTCGGTGCAATGAATGAGAAGAAAGAACCTCTAGATTTTCCATTAACGTATTCAACGCAATTTAAAAAACAACAGGAATTACGTTACGGTGAAAATCCGCATCAGACAGCTGCATTTTATGTTGAACCACATCCACCTGCTGGAACATTAGCCAGTGCGAAACAAATTCAGGGCAAAGAACTCTCTTATAATAATATTAATGATACCGACGCTGCACTTGAATGTGTTTTATCTTTTGAAGAAACAGCATGCGTTATAGTTAAACATGCAAACCCTTGTGGTGTTGCGATAGGTAATACTGTTCTTGAAGCATACGACCGAGCTTTTGCAACTGATCCAACTTCAGCTTTCGGCGGCATTATCGCTTTTAATAAAGAACTAGATGTTGAAACAGCAAAAGCCATTGTTGAACGTCAGTTTGTTGAAGTTATTATCTCGCCATCAATCGCACCAGAATGTATTGACATTATTGCAAGTAAAAAAGGGGTGCGCTTGTTGGAAGCAGGTCATAGAGAAGGCGCTATTCAACAACTCAATATGAAACGAGTCAGTGGTGGCTTGCTGGTTCAAGATAATGATCGAGGGATGGTCACCAAAAATGATTTAAAAGTGGTAACCAAGCGTGCGCCAACCGATCAGGAAATTAATGATTTAGTCTTTGCATGGCATGTTGTGAAGTATGTTAAATCAAATGCCATTATTTATGCGAAGAATAAACAAACGATAGGTATCGGTGCCGGACAAATGAGCCGTGTTTATAGTGCACGTATAGCGGCAATTAAAGCAGCAGATGAAAAGCTTGAAGTTGCTGGATCAGTAATGGCGTCCGATGCGTTCTTTCCTTTTAGGGATGGACTCGATTCAGCAGCAGAAGTGGGTATAAGAGCAGTAATACAACCTGGCGGATCAATGCGTGATGATGAAGTCATTGCAGCGGCAGATGAACATGACATAGCAATGGTCTTTACTAGCATCCGCCACTTTCTCCACTGATTTTAAGCATCAGATTGACACGGATACTTCGTTGCTTCCACTTTCTGCGATGCTCATTTACTATAGTAAACTCTGCTTCTCGAAAGCGTCGCGCCTCGTCTGCGTGTCAATCTGAAAGCTTAAAAATATTCTGTCAGTTAATAAGAATTAATAAAGGTTTTATATGAAAGTATTAGTCGTTGGTGGTGGTGGTCGTGAGCATGCTTTAGCCTGGAAAGCAGCACAATCTGATCAAGTTGAAATAGTGTATGTTGCACCCGGTAATGCAGGTACGGCGACGGAAAATAAATTAGAAAACATTGCGATTGGTGCTGAAGATATTGATGCACTTAAAGCATTCGCCGAAAAAGAAAGTGTCGACCTTACGATTATTGGTCCTGAAGCACCTTTAGTTGCAGGTATTGTCGATGAGTTTCAAAAAGCAGGCTTGCCTTGTTTTGGTCCAACGAAAGCAGGTGCCATTCTTGAAGGTTCTAAATCTTTCAGTAAAGATTTTCTGAAACGTCATAATATCCCAACAGCAGAATATGAAGTCTTTACTGAAGTTACTCCTGCGATTGAATATATAAAATCAAAATCAATTCCTATTGTGATTAAGGCTGATGGTTTAGCTGCGGGTAAGGGCGTTGTCATTGCAATGACTGAAGAAGAAGCAATTAATAGTGTTAATGATATGTTGGCAGGAAATAAGTTTGGTGAAGCCGGTCATCGTGTTGTTGTCGAAGAGTTTATGCAAGGTGAAGAAGCCAGTTTTATTGTGATGTCTGATGGTGAACATGTTCTGCCACTTGCGAGTTCACAAGATCATAAAGCGCGTGATGAAGGTGATAAAGGACCAAACACAGGCGGCATGGGTGCCTATTCACCGGCACCGGTTGTTGATGCAGCAATGCATGATCGCATAATGAATGAAGTGATTATGCCAACCATAAAAGGTATGGCGAGTGAAGACAGAACCTATACCGGTTTTCTTTATGCCGGAGTGATGATTACAAAAGACGGCACGCCAAAAGTATTAGAGTTTAATTGTCGTTTTGGTGATCCGGAAACTCAACCCATTATGATGCGTTTAAAAAGTGATCTGGTTACGCTTTGTTTAGCCGCAACGAATAAAATTTTAAATCTATCTACTGCTGAATGGGATGAGCGTGCTGCATTGGGTGTTGTTACTGCATCAAAAGGCTATCCGGAAAGCGCAAGTAAAGGTGATGTCATTAACGGTCTTGATTCTAAATTTTCAGAAAACATAAAAGTATTTCATGCGGGCACTGCAAATAATAATGGCATCGTGACCGCCGGTGGTCGTGTTTTATGCGTAACGGGTTTAGGTGATTCAGTTACAAAAGCGCAACAAGAAGCTTACGAAGCGCTAAAACATATAAATTATGATGGTATGTTTTATCGTAAAGATATTGGATACCGAGCTGTGCAACGAGAAACCTGATTTTTAAAGAATGCTACATATTAAATTACACATTTAATCAATTTGTCATTGTAAAAAAGTATTATCAATAAAATATAACAATAACTATTAAAACAATGACGGCAAATAAACATGACATGGGTGTTTTTGAGCGTTACTTAACGCTTTGGGTTGGCCTATGCATCATCCTCGGAATTCTATTAGGGCAATTCGCGCCTGAGTTTGCCAAAACTCTAGATGGCATGAGTATCACGATTAATGATGCGCCAATCGTTTCTATTCCTATCGCAATCTGTCTGTTTTTCATGATGTATCCGATCATGGTGAAGATCGATTTTTCAGAAGTGGTTAAAGCAGGAAAAAGTATTAAGCCAGTTGGTTTAACCTTATTTGTTAACTGGGCGATCAAACCTTTTACAATGTATCTCATTGCCTATGGTTTTCTTGGTATTTTATTTAAAGGATTTATCGGTGTCGAAGCATTGGACTATGTGAAGATGCCATTTGGATTAGACCTGCCACTTGGAGCTGAATATGGTTCCGGAACTGTGGTTATGCAAGATGGTGTTAAGATGATTGCTGTTCCTCTTTGGCGGAGTTATCTGGCGGGCTGCATTTTATTAGGTATTGCACCTTGTACAGCAATGGTTCTGGTCTGGGGCTATCTAGCGAAAGGTAATGATGGTCATACATTGGTGATGGTGGCGATCAACTCTTTAGTGATGCTGGTTTTATTTGGTGTGTTAGGTGGATTTTTACTTGGTGTCGGTAAGTTACCTGTTCCCTGGCAGGCATTACTTCTATCAATTGGTATTTATGTCGCATTACCTTTGGTAGCAGGTTTCTTTTCAAGAAAATGGATTATTGCTAATAAAGGAAAAGACTGGTTTGAAGAAAAGTTTCTTCACTTGCTTACACCAGTCACTATTACTGCATTATTATTAACACTGGTATTACTTTTCTCTTTCAAAGGCGACGTTATTGTCGCTAATCCGTTAACGATTCTATGGATAGCCATTCCGTTGTTCATTCAAACAATTTTTATTTTTGCTGTCACTTATAGTGTTGCACGCTTCATGAATTTCTCTTATGAAAATGCTGCGCCTACAGCAATGATCGGCGCATCTAATCACTTTGAAGTTGCTATAGCAACGGCGGTCATGTTGTTTGGTTTATCTTCCGGTGCAGCACTCGCTACAGTGGTTGGTGTTTTGATCGAAGTGCCACTTATGTTGGGATTGGTCTCATTTTGCAAAAAAACAAAAGGCTGGTTCTCTACTGTCAGTTAAGCGAGTGTTAAATCTTCATTAATCAATTTATACTGCTAGCGACCCAAAGCGGACATTTTTAAATAAGGAAATTAGATATGGAAAATAATAAATCAATATTAAGTTTCATAGGTATAGGGATTGGTTCTTTATCTCTTTTGTTAGCATTGTTTCATTTTTATGCAGGTCCATTCTCTCCTCAACCAACCCTAGAAGATACTGTTGCAGATAAAGCTGTAGCTATTCGTGATGCTACTATCTCGGCATTAAAGGGAGAGAAACGCGAAAAAGAACCAGCGAAGATTGAATTGAACTTAGATAAAACAACAGATATTGCTACAGCACTCTTAGGTGGCATTGCAATTATTCTCAGTGTTATAGGTTTCGCTAAGAAAGAATCGATAAAAGTTGCAAGTGGTGCTGCCGTATTAGGTGCTAGTGCAATTGCTTTTCAATTGTTTACAGTAGCTTTAGGAGTGCTTGTAGTTGTTATTTTAGTTGCAGTAGTCTTAAATCAAATAGGTATCGATTTCTAATGTCGCTTCTGGTCGAAAGCGGTCATTTTGAAATTAATCCATTTTCCCTGTTGCGACACTAATCTTTTCAATTTCAAAGAATTAATGATGCTTAGTTGGATTCGTAGATAACATTTCAGGCAGATGGGCAACGATTTGGCTTGTAACAAGCTATTAAGCCCGTATACTGCGCGGTCGCTTGATATCCTGTAGTCTATAATCCCTGATAATTAGGCGATTTTATCCGTTCCCAATATCCAAAGGTAAGCCCATGAGTAAAACTGACAATCCCCCGAACCTGACTTTTGACGACTTGTCGCTTTCTGATGCAGTCATGAAAGCCGTTAAAAAAGTAGGTTATGAAACACCTTCTCCAATTCAGGCTGAGATTATTCCGCATGTATTAGAAGGCAAGGATGTTATTGGGCAAGCTCAAACAGGTACGGGTAAAACAGCAGCCTTTGCATTGCCATTGCTCTCAAAAATTGACCTTAAAATAGCGACACCTCAAGTATTGGTATTAGCGCCGACTCGTGAACTTGCGATTCAGGTTGCAGAAGCCTTTCAGCAATATGCTGGTTTCATGAAAGGTTTTCATGTCTTGCCTATTTATGGTGGTCAGGAATACGGCGTGCAGTTGCGCCAATTGAAACGCGGTGTGCATGTAGTTGTTGGTACGCCGGGTCGTGTTATGGATCATATGCGCCGCGGTACTTTGAAACTGGATAAATTAACCTGTCTGGTTTTGGATGAAGCGGATGAAATGTTACGCATGGGTTTTATTGATGATGTTGAATGGGTACTGGAACAATTACCAACGAAACGCCAGATCGCATTATTTTCAGCAACAATGCCATCAGAGATACGCAAGATCTCGCAAAAGTATTTAAAGAACCCTGAACAAATAACCATCAAAACAAAAAGCATTACAGCAGATACGATTAAACAACGTTATATGCTTGTCAACGGCAGACAAAAACTGGAAGCTTTAACGACAATTCTCGAAAGCATGACCTTTAATGCCATTCTTATTTTTGTACGAACCAAGGTTGAAACAATTGAACTGGCAGAAAAATTAGCAGCGCGTGGTTATGCCTGTACGGCATTGAATGGTGATATTACACAGAAGACACGCGAACTAACGGTTCAACGTTTGAAAGCGGGCAAGATTGATATGTTAATTGCAACAGATGTTGCTGCACGTGGACTTGATGTAGAACGTATCAGTCATGTTATTAATTATGATATTCCCAGTGATCCTGAAGCCTATACGCATCGTATCGGTCGAACAGGAAGAGCAGGACGTGAAGGCGAAGCCATACTATTTGTCACAAATCGTGAACAACGTTTATTGGGCATGATAGAAAGAGTAACAGGCAAAAAAATTGAACGCATGCACATGCCAACGGCCGAGACAATTAATCAAGATCGTATTCAACGTTTCAAACAAAAGATAAGTGACACACTGGAAAATGAAGACATTAAATTATTTCGTACAATTATTGAGGAATATCAAGCTGAATCAGATCGACCAGCTACAGATATTGCCGCAGCATTAGCAAAAATATCTCAAGGCACAGAACCTTTCTTTGTTAAACCAATGAAGCAAGAAACCAATGAACGATCACGTAATAACGATCGTTCACGCAATAAAGAAAATCCACGCAACAGAGATAGAGCACCACGTAACAGTGATAGAGAAAGACGCCCTAGAGAATCAAGACCTGATAGAGATATGGAACGTTTTCGTATCGAAGTGGGGGAAAAACATGAAGTGAAGGTGAATAATATTGTCGGAGCAATTGCCAATGAAGCCGGTGTTGATAGCCAATATATTAAAAACGTCACTATTCATGATACGTATTCAACTGTTGATCTACCTATGGGTATGCCGAGGGAATTATTTCGTGACTTGAAAAAAGTCTGGGTAGCAAATCAACAGTTAAATATTTCTCGAATGGGCGAGAAGAACGAAGCGCCTTCAGATAAACCGAAGAAACCGAAACAAAGAAAAACTGGCGCGGAAAAGAGAAAACGTGCAAAAGGGGAACAAAAACGCGCGCGTAAACCTAAGGCTAAATCTTCCAGTTAATAAAGTTTTTTAACAAAGCCAAGCCATCATGCTGACTTTTTTCAGGATGAAATTGGACTGCAAATAAATTATCTCTTGCAGCTGCAGAAGTATAACGACAGATGTAATCAGTACTCGCTGCAATATCTGATTCAAGCTCTGGTTTTACATAATAACTGTGAACAAAATAGAAACGACTGCCATCTTCTATGCCTTCCCATAATGGATGTGGCTTGGCTTGATAAACCTGATTCCAACCCATAGATGGGATTTTATAAGCATTGCCTTCTTCGTCTTTAACATTGCTTTCAAAACGAATGACATTGCCGGGTAATATACCTAAACCTTTTACGCCACCATCTTCATCACTGTGATCCATTAGCGATTGCAAGCCAAGACAAATTCCGAGAAAAGGTTTGTTCAAAATGCATTCGCGGATGACATCATCCAAATCCTGTTCTTTCAGGTGAGCCATACACTGACCTATTGCACCTTGACCAGGGAAGACAACTTTATCTGCATTCAGAATAGTTTTTGTATCGTTACTGACAGTGATCGAGTGATCACTGTCAGCGACAGTTTCAAGTGCTTTGGCAACGGAACGAAGATTACTACTACCGTAATCAAGGACAACGACTTTAGACATAAGAAGTTTCTAGCGAATAAATTATAATGCGCCTTTGGTTGAGGGTAATATCCCTTCCATACGAGGATCGATTTCCACAGCAACACGTAAAGCACGACCAAATGCCTTGAAGATCGTTTCGGCTATGTGATGTGAATTACGCCCGCGGATACTATCAATATGTAGTGTCATCATTGCGTGATTAATGAATCCCTGGAAGAATTCAAAAATCAAATCCACATCAAAGTCACCGACTCTTGCACGAGAATAATTAGCATTGTATTCAAGACCGGGACGTCCGGAACAATCGATTACAACGCGCGACAATGCTTCATCAAGCGGCACATAGGCGTGCGCATAACGTCGAATGCCTTTCTTATCACCCAAAGCTTCGTTAAATGCCTGACCCAAAGTAATACCCACATCTTCCACTGTGTGATGTGCATCAATTTCCAAATCACCATTGGCCTTAATACTAATATCGAACATGCCATGGCGGGCAATTTGGTCGATCATGTGTTCTAGAAATGGAACGCCAATTTCGAGTTCAGCCTTACCGGTGCCATCGAGGTTAATTGAAACTTCGATTTGTGTTTCCTTGGTGTCGCGTTTTATGGTTGCACTACGATTACTCATTATCTGTATTACCTGAAAAAATAAGCGTGATAGGATAACCTCTATAAGCGTTATTACCAAAGAATTACCGACTAAAGGGAGTCGAAATGATCGAGATTGATAGCATCAAACAATATTTATTAGGTCTACAAGGCCAAATTTCTGATGCTTTGATGAAAATGGATGACAAAATGACCCTGAGGGAAGATGAGTGGCAACGTGAAGGCGGTGGCGGTGGACGCACACGGGTTATGAATGGTGGCAAGGTATTTGAGCAAGGTGGTATTAATTTCTCCCATGTTTTTGGTGATGCTTTACCGCCTTCGGCGACGGCAAATCGTCCA
This sequence comes from Gammaproteobacteria bacterium, assembly GCA_041601315.1. GTDB lineage: Bacteria > Pseudomonadota > Gammaproteobacteria > Eutrophobiales > Eutrophobiaceae > UBA7359. The sequence continues at coordinate 1,376 of JBFIIJ010000034.1, read as the reverse complement.
GAATTGGCAGGGCGTACATTTCAGGCTTTAGGCGATTCATTAGTTATTCATCCATTAAATCCGTATGTCCCGACGACGCATATGAATGTGCGTTTCTTTGTCGCTGAGAAAGAGGGCGAGGATCCAATCTGGTGGTTTGGAGGTGGTTTTGATTTAACACCGTATTACGGTTTTAAAGAAGATGCGCGTTATTGGCACGAAACTGCCAAAGCGGCTTGTGAAGGTTTTGGTGAAGACCGTTATGATAAATATAAAAAATGGTGCGATGAGTACTTTTATTTAAAACATCGACAGGAACCACGTGGTATTGGTGGATTGTTTTATGATGATTTGAATCAAGAGGGATTCGAGTCGTGCTTCAACTTTATGCAAAGTGTCGGTGATCATTTCTTAAAGGCGTATTTACCCATCGTCGAGAAACGTAAAGAGACTGAATACGGTAATCGTGAACGAAATTTCCAGCTTTATAGACGTGGACGATATGTCGAATTTAATCTGGTTTATGACCGGGGTACTTTATTTGGTCTGCAATCAGGCGGCCGTACAGAATCTATATTGATGTCGTTACCGCCCATGGTGCGTTGGGAATATGATTATCAACCTGAAGCCGGTTCTGCCGAAGCAGAACTTTATGACGTTTTTCTTAAACCACAGGATTGGTTAACAGTTTGAGAAATGAATTAGTCAGTTTCCTCAGCACTATTGCCGCAATAGTGATCTTTTTATCATTGAATTATTTTTATAAGGTTCGATTTAAAAAGAATATGCTGCAAGGAAAGCAGCGAATCGTTGGTATCGCTATTGTTGTTATTTCCTTAGTTATAGCGTTTATATTAATGTCTTAAGAGCGCTAGGTTTGTAGCCAGAAGGTAACAGGACCGTTATTGACTAAACTAACCTGCATATCTGCGCCGAACACACCTGCTTCGACCGTTGAATAATTTTCGCGCGCATGCTTGAGTAAGTAATCAAATAATTTATTGCCCAACTCGGGTGGGGCGGCATCTGAAAAACTGGGTCGTAAACCTTTTCGAGTGTCAGCAGGTAAAGTGAATTGGGGAACGAGTAATAAACCGCCTTGAACATCTTGCAGACTTAAATTCATTTTGTCATTGTCATCGGCAAAGACGCGATAGCTTATTATTTTTTGAATTAAACGCTCAGCGTTTAATTCTGAATCGTTTTTTTCTACGCCAATTAACACCAAAAGTCCGTTGTTGATTGAGGCAACAACATCAGACTTTACGATAACGGAAGCTTTTGTAACGCGTTGAATTAATCCAATCATTGATGATTGGGATTAAACATAAAACAATCAGGCAAACTACCTGATTAAATAATCTTGAGAAAATCTAGTATATTAACGGCGAAAATCG
>JBFIIJ010000033.1:0-12876 GCA_041601315.1 Gammaproteobacteria bacterium | reverse complement strand
TCACCACCATGACCGGCATCAATTGCGATAATCACATCGCGAGGTAAATTAACTCTACTAACTTCTTCTTCGACATTAACTTTTTTTGATTCGTTTGTTTCTTCACTATAAAGGTCAACAACAAGTCGGTGTCCATATTGTTTGTTTGGCTCTAATTGAAAGCTGTTGTATTTAACGAATTTTTTTAAATCGAGTACAACACGTAAATCGTTATTATTTCTTGTACCAGTACGAATACTTTGTAGAAATTTATCCTCTGCTCCGGGTTGAGCAGGATCCTTACTTATAGACGAATTTTCTAGATCAATAACAGTACGATAGGGCTCAGTGAGTAATGACAATTCATGCTTTACCGGACCACTAATATCAAACACAACACGGGTACTGTCAGGCGCTGCCCAGACTCGGACATTCTCAACCGTCACTGATCCGGCAAAGACCAATGAAGAGAAAAAGAAAAGACTATTAAGCATTAATAAACGCATTTTTATAAGCGACTATCCTGACCTTTTATTATTAATTTAGTTATAAAACTAATAGTTTCAAGTTTTTTCGAAGAAATCAAGCTATATCCATGTTTTTAATGAAGAATAGCTATTTTTGAAAGCATCCTAATGACTGAAATAATGAATAAATCAGGGGCTAATTTTGCTGAGAATTGATTCGCCTTTGATTGAATTTGATTGAATTTTGACTTCTCTTCCTGAACCACTATGACTAAGCGATAAAGTTATGTCTGCATCAGGAAGTACCTCTTTACCTTGTTCAGGCCATTCATACAGACAAACTGACTCTCCATCGCAGTAGTCTCTAATGCCCATCGCTTCGAGTTCCTCAGGGTCATTTATTCTATATAAATCAAAGTGATAGATGTTTTTCCCGTTAATTAAATAGGGCTCGACTAGCGTATAAGTCGGGCTTTTTACATTACCTTTATGTCCTAAAGCATTTAGAAAACCGCGAACAAAGGTAGTCTTACCCGAGCCTAAATCGCCACTTAAATAAATGATTTCGCCGCCTTGAATAGCAGCAGCTATCTTTGCGCCTAGCGCGACTGTTTCAGATTCATCCTTAAGAGATAACTGCATAAAGATTAATTTACTAAATTACGTAAATGCGGCATTAGATCCAATGCCATCATGCCTCTTTCGCCTGAACTGGCTGCGCGATCTCCTGCATGGGCATGTAAACAAACGCCTAGTTTTGTTGCATGATTAACCTCTATACCTTGTGCTATCAGACCGGCAATAACACCGGACAGGACATCGCCCATGCCGCCAGAAGACATCCCCGGATTCCCTTTATCACAAACAAATAATTTACCTTCCGTATCTGAAATCAGGGTTCCACTACCTTTTAATACAACTGGGCCAGCGTATTTCTCATGTAAGTTATTTATGGATTTAAATCGATCAGCCTGTATTGTTTTCGAATCTGTTTTTAACAACCGCGCAGCTTCGCCTGGATGTGGCGTGATGACCCAATTCGATGACGCGTATTCTTCTTCAGCTAATAAATTTAATGCATCGGCATCAATAACAAGTGGAAGGCTTGATTCAAATACACGCGCTAATAATAATTTAGCCCATTCGGACTGACCCAAACCGGGGCCTATCGCAATAACATTCGCTTTTTTTATCAATGGCATTAACTCATCTAAGGTCTCAACTCCATGTGACATAATTTCCGGTCTTACCGTACTTAACAAACTGGCATGTGATGATCGTGTTGCAACACTAACTAACCCTGCACCAACACGCGCTGCTGCTTCAGCTGCCATTCGAGCGGCGCCTAAATAACCTTCGTCTCCACCAATAACGAGTACATGTCCAAAGTGACCTTTATGAGCATTTTTCTGACGCGGTTTAAGAACATGATTTAAATCTTCAAGTTCCAGTCTACTAATCGAAGGAATATTTTTATCGGATTGTTTATCAAGTCGCTCATAAACTTCTGCAGGCACATCAAGATCATTGAATTTAATTTCACCGGAATATTCAGGGCCATCTGCTGTAAACATGCCTTTTTTTAAGCCGATAAACGTAGCTGTCAAATCGGCATTAACAGCAACATTCATGATGTTGCCCGTATCCGCGTTTAAACCTGAGGGAATATCGATTGCAAATACAGGCGTTGGTGTCGCATTGATTGCGTTAATCACATCAGCAAATTCACCTTCAACATCTCGGTCAAGACCTGTACCAAAAATAGCATCAACAATAACATCTCTTTTAATTAACGCTTCTGCAGAAAATGGTGATGATTTAAGACCACTTGCATGTAAATATTTATACGCTGTTACGGCATCGCCTTTTAAATTTGAAGGATCAAGCAAATGATAAACGGTGACATCTTTACCCTCTTCTTTTGCCAATCCAGCAAGCACATAACCATCGCCGGCATTATTGCCGCCACCACAAATTACGGTGATTTTTTTTGCATTTGGCCATTTTGCTTTTAACTTTAAATAACTGAATAGAGCAGCTCGATGCATCAAGGTATAACCAAGAATTTTAAATTCCTCGATAGCGATACGATCAAGTTCTCTAACCTGCTCGGCTGAGTACAGGTTTACCGGCAAGCGTAAAAATTTACTAGACATTGTTAGAGAGCTTCGCACGGATAGAGATTTTGCTCTCAGGCGAGGCGAAAATGCGCGCATAAGCGGAGTTTATAGTTAATAAATGAGCATTCGAGCACATTTTCAACGAAGTATGAGAGCAAAATATCATTCGTGCAAAGTTCTCGATTAGATTTTAAAAACATGTTCGCGATAATATTTTAATTCAGCAATGGAATCGCGAATGTCATCCATCGCAAGATGGCTACTTTCCTTGTTAAAGCCTTCTTTTTCCGGCGCCCAACGTTTCATGATTTCTTTAATGGTGCTGACATCCAGATTTCGATATAAAAAATATTCTTCCAAATTTGGCATCAAACGGTGCATAAAACGTCGATCCTGACATATACTGTTACCGCACATTGGTGATTTTCCTTTCGGTACGAACTTCTCAAGGAATTCCAATGTCATACTTTCAGCTTCAGCAACGCTATACGGACTTTTCTGTATTCTTTCGACCAAACCGGATTGACCATGTTGTCGTGTATTCCATTCATCCATTTGATCAAGAATTTCTTGAGGCTGATGAATTGCCACAACGGGTCCTTCAGCAAGAATATTGAGTTGAGGATCAGTAACAATTGTGGCTATTTCAATAATATAATCATTATTGGTGTCGAGACCGGTCATTTCCAGGTCGACCCATATGAGGTTATTTTCTGATTGTGACATGATGTGTCCGTTTTATTTTTGTTGAATAATTTATTTTAACCACTATTTAGATAATATGAACATAATTAACAACTTATTTTCAATTACCTTGAATCCATACCCAAGAAACTTAAAAATGCAGGTTTATAGCATATCTGTTTTCATCCAGAACTTCGTTGCTCCTCTTTGCAGGAAGTGGCCATGCGCATCGTCCCGCCTCGTTCTGAATAAATACAAATACACTCTAAATTCCGCATTTCCAAGTATCTTGGGTATAACCATGGAGCAAAAAACCGCGTGAATCTTTTTTCTACCGTATTTCTATGCAGCTTGGGTGCCAGCATCATCGTTCAATGGATTTTGGTACAACGACATATCAAACATATCCGCGCGAATCGAGAAACGGTTCCTGAAGCCTTTAGCGACAAAATCCCCGTCGAAGCACATCACAAAGCAGCGGATTACACGCAAGCTAAAGTCAAAACCGGTTTGGCGGAATTGATTATTGGCTCAGTCTTTTTATTACTTTGGACATTGGGTGGCGGACTACAGCTTTTAGACAGTTGGTGGCGGTCATTTGAATTATCTGCAATCTGGACTGGCACGGGTTTTATTCTTAGTGTCTTTGCCATTATGACTGTTCTTGACTTACCCATGTCGATTTACCGAACCTTTAAATTAGAAGAATCTTTTGGCTTTAATAAAATGACACCGAAAATATTTATCATGGATATGATAAAGAATGGTGTCGTTGGTTTATTAATCGGTACACCATTATTGATACTTGTTTTATGGATCATGGAAAACAGTGGCAGTTACTGGTGGTTATATGTCTGGGCAACCTGGTTAAGTTTTAGTGTATTTATGATGTGGGCTTATCCTGCGTTCATTGCACCCTTGTTTAATAAATTTCGTCCATTGGAAGATGGCGAATTAAAAACGCGAATCGAAAATCTGTTAACGCGCAATGGTTTTAAAAGTCAGGGCATTCATGTCATGGATGGTTCAACCCGTTCGGCACATGGTAATGCTTACTTCACTGGCCTTGGTGCAAACAAACGTATCGTATTCTTTGATACTTTAATCGATGAATTGAGTCATGATGAAATCGAAGCCGTGCTTGCACACGAATTAGGCCATTTTAAATGTAATCACATTAAGAAACGTATCTCTGTTTTAGGTACCGTCTTTTTAATTGGTCTTGGCATACTTGGATGGTTAATTAAAGAACTCTGGTTTTATAATGGACTTGGAGTGGAACAGGAATCAACCTATATGGCGTTGTTATTATTTGTCATTGCATCACCTGCATTTACTTTTTTCTTGCAGCCGATCTTTTCATTCATCTCGCGCCAACATGAATTTGAAGCGGATGATTTTGCAGCAAGCCAGGCACAGGCAGATAACTTAATCACGGCCTTGGTAAATCTGTATCGTGAAAATGCAAATACATTAACACCTGATCCATTGTATTCAGCGTTTCATGATTCGCACCCACCTGCACCAATTCGAATTGCACATCTAAAAGGTGCACAAGCTATATGAAATATTTAAACACGCTTGTACTGATTAACTTAATAACATTATTGTTAAGCCCATCAGTACAGGCTGTTGATATTGAAAATGGTAAAGTATTACACAATGAAAACTGTTTGCGTTGTCACAATGAATCGCTATACACACGTGAAAACAGAATAGTAAATAGTGTTGATGAATTACGAGAACGAATAAGCCAATGCGAACTTATGGCTGAACTCGCGTGGTTCGATGAAGAGATTGATGACGTTACCGCTTATTTGAGCAATACGTTTTATCGTTTCAATCTGGAAAAATAAAAAGTTATTGTTCTTTTTTATACCTGGTTAAAAACTTATCCAGCTGGTTTGCAAACGTTTGACGATCACTTTTGTTTAATGCTGGTGGGCCTCCGGTTTGTATTCCACTTGAACGCATCGTGTCCATAAAATCACGCATGGTTAATTTTGCTTTTATGCTATTAGCGGAATACATTTCGCCACGTGGATTAAGTGCATGCCCTCCCTTTTCAATTACTTCTGCTGCTAATGGAATATCGGCAGTAATAACCAAATCACCTACATTACATCTTTTTACTATTTCATTGTCAGCAACATCAAAACCCGATGCAACGCGTAGAAATTTTATATAACTCGATGAAGGGATATTGATAGTTTGATTTGCAACGAGTGTTACTTCTACTTCAGCACGATCAGCCGCCTTAAATAAAATATCCTTAATTACGACTGGACAGGCATCTGCATCGACCCATATTTTCATTTCATAAATACTTATGTTTAAATTTCTTTTCTTCCTTGCAAAGCATGCGCAATCGTCATGCTGTTCGCATATTCAAGTTCACCGCCCATGGGAATGCCGTGAGCAATACGAGTGACTTGTTTACCGCGTGCTTTCACCATTTCACTAATGAAGTGCGCTGTTGCTTCGCCTTCGACTGTTGTGCTGGTTGCGAGAATAACTTCTTTTAACTCTTCGTTTTCGATTAGTTTTTGAAGTTCATTTAAGCCTATATCATCTGGGCCAATGCCATCGAGTGGAGATAGATGCCCAAGTAAAACAAAATATCGTCCTCGGTAATTTGCTTCTTCTATGGAATCAACATCGGAAGGATTTTCTACTACGCAAATAGTACTGTCATCACGTCGCGTATTTTCGCAAAGATAACATAATTTATTTTCGGTATAAGTTCGGCAACGTTGGCAATGACCAATTCGTTCCATGGCTTCTGCCATAATTTTAGAAAGATGATTTGCTCCATCACGATTTCGTTGCAAAAGTTGATGTGCAATTCTTTGAGCAGACTTTCTGCCTATGCCCGGCATCACACGCAAGGCTTCGACTAATTGTTCCAGTAAAGTTTGTTCAATCATGCTAAATAATAATAGTTTTCACGGATAGCGATTTTGTTCTCAGACGAGGCGAAAATGCGCGCAGAAGCGGAGTTTATATTTAATAAATGAGCATTCGAGCACATTTTTAACGAAGTATGAGGACTAAATAGCATTCGTGAAACCTATTTAAAATGGAAGTTTCATTCCTGCTGGTAAATTCAACCCTGCCGTAATACTAGACATTTTTTCCTGAGATACTTTTTCGATTCGACGATTGGCATCATTAACTGCGGCAGCGACTAAATCTTCAACCATTTCTTTATCGTCTTTCATTAATTCCGGATCAATCTCAACACGCTTCACATCATGTTTACCATTCATAGTTACTTTAACCATGCCTGCACCTGATTCGCCAACAACTTCAGCTTCGGCTATTTCTTTTTGAGCTTTTTCCATTTTGGCTTGCATCTGCTGAGCCTGTTTCATGATGTTCATTGATTTAACCTCGTAAAATAAACTGTTCTATTGTGGCTGGATGGAATCCTGATCAATCGTTCCGTTAAATGTATCAAGCAAAGACTGCACTGAAGGATCATTATTCACTGAATTTTTTGCTGCTTTTTTTCGTTCGCGTTCCATCCTCGCATTTGCTTCTGCGGGGGTTTCATTATCAGAGTCTTCCAGAATAATATTTAATGCTACACCTTCACCAAATCGTTTTTTTATCGCTTGTTCAATTCTTTCTTTCTGACTCGCGTTTAATAAATGTTCTTGCGATGGTGTTAACGCTAATTCAATTTTAGTTTCAGTCTGTGACTTTATGACACAGTTACCTGCCAATTCTTTTGTAAGTCCTTTTAAACCTAATTCTTCAATCATATTTTGCCATGCATCATCACTTTTCTTCGTTGGAATATTATTTGATGAAGGCACTTCGACCACTTGTTCTGGTGTTGCATTAGCAATCGTGTTTTTAACAGGTTTAGATCTTGCCTGTGGCTTTGTTGGAGTTGATGTTTCAGTCGACTTTGGTTTAATCGTCTGTGTTTTACTAGTGATCTCTCCTGCAGCCATTGGTCTGAATGCCAACATGCGTATCATCACCATTTCAAAACCGGATTTTGCATCGGGAGCCAAATAAAGATCTTTGCGTCCCATCATGCCGATCTGATAATAAAGTTGCGTATCTTCTTTATTCATCGCATTTGCAAATTGAAGTACGATTTCATTTGCTTTTAATGGGTTATCTGAATCTTCCGGTAACACCTGAATGATCGCAATTTTTTGTAACAAACTTAATAACTCAGATAGCAAAGAATCAAAGTCCGGACTTTGTAATGCAATCGTTTCAATTGTATTTAACAATGCATCAGCATCGGCATCGATTAATGCTTGTATAAGACCATGTAGGTCTGCACTTTCTATCGTACCCATCATGGCGCGAACTTGTGATTCTTCCAGAGCACCGCCACCATAAGCGATCGCTTGATCGAGTAAACTTAATGCATCTCGCATACTACCATCGGCACCACGCGCCACTAATTCAACTGAAGCTTGATCGTATTTAACTGATTCTTCAGCAAGAATCATTTCAATTTGTTTACCAATTTGATCATTAGTTAAATGACTCAAATTAAATTGCAAGCAACGCGACAAAATCGTAACGGGTAATTTTTTCGGTTCGGTTGTTGCGAGTAAAAATTTTACGTGCGGTGGTGGTTCTTCGAGTGTTTTTAATAAGGCATTAAAACTATGATTGGAAAACATGTGTATTTCATCAATCAGGTACACTTTATATCTACCGTTCGTCGGCGCGTATTGCACGTTATCCATCAAGTCGCGCGTTTCTTCAACTTTAGCTCTTGATGCTGCATCGACTTCGATTAAATCAATAAAGCGACCTTCATCAATCGAAACACAGGCATTACATTCGCCACAGGGATTTGAGCTAACACCTTTATCGCAATTCAGGCATTTTGCCAAAATTCTAGCCAGCGTGGTTTTACCGACACCGCGTGTACCAGTGAACAAATAAGCATGATGCAGACGATCTTGATCCAGCGCGTTTGATAATGCTTTTAATACGTGTGATTGGCCAACCATGTCTTGGAACGTTCTAGGCCGCCATTTTCGGGCAAGTACTTGATAACTCATTAAATTATGCTGTTCTTATACAAAATATTGGGTTGAAAATAATACCGAAATTAGGACATTCATCATACATGAGGATACCTTCTCGGCAAGTACTCAGTATGAAGCTTAAATAAGGACATTATATTAATGTATATGGAGGCGACCCACACCGTCCCTACCCCGGCACACACATCCACTGCTGCCGTTGCTTCCTTCCGGACCTGGCGGGATTCACAATTTCGCGTTGCGAGGGGACCGGCATGGGCCACCATTGAAAACTTGTAAACCATAGTTGAACGGCATTCAACTAGAATATATTTGAGCCGCTAATAATTTACTAGGATTAGAACTCCGAAACACTTATGTACACAGCCTATACGTTCGATTGTACATTTTTTAGCCTCATTTGCTTAACAGCAAAAGCCTTACTTAGAATCACTAAGTTCGCCTTTTTAGTCTGCGCAACTGAAACTAAAAAACGCACACTCAAACGCATTCAACTATGGTTTACAAATTGAGGCGCGATGGTATCAATTCAGGAGCAGTTTTAACACTTTACTTTTTTAAACGTGAAATAATTTCCACCATTGCATTCGTTAAGAACGTTAAATCAGCATTATCAATAATATACGGCGGCATTAAATAAACCAGCTTGCCAAAAGGACGAATCCAGACACCCGCTTCCACAAATTGCGGCACAATACTTTTCATATCAACCGGTTCGTTTAATTCCACGACACCAATCGCACCTAATACCCGAACATCATTAACCTGTGAAAATGATTTACAAGGTAATAAGCCCTTTTCCAGACCATCCTGAATACGATTAATATTTTCCTGCCAGTTTGATTCAAGTAACAAGCGGATACTTGTCAACGCCGCAGTACATGCCAAGGGGTTTGCCATAAAGGTTGGACCATGCATAAACACGCCCGGTTCACCTTTATCAATAGTTTCGTGAATATCACTAGTCGTTAATGTCGCTGCTAATGAAAGATAACCGCCTGTTAATGCTTTACCAATACACATAATATCGGGGACAACATTCGCATGTTCACAAGCAAATAATTTTCCTGTTCGACCAAAACCTGTCGCTATCTCATCCAGAATTAATAAAACATCATATTCATGACATAACTCACTAGCTTGTTTTAAATAATCCGCAGAATAAAACCACATACCGCCAGCGCCTTGAACAACAGGTTCCATAATTAAGGCCGCAACATTCTTGCCGTGTTCAGCTAATGCTTGTTTCAGTGGTGCGATATCTTCATCTGTACACGTTTCACCAAAACGACATTGCGGTTGTTCGATAAATATCTGTTGTGGCATCGCTTCAGAAAAGAGACTGTGCATGCCTGTGTCCGGATCGCAAACCGACATCGCACCAAACGTATCGCCATGATAACCATGACGTAAACTGATAAAACGTTGTCGTTTTGATTCACCTTTTGCCTGCCAATATTGAATCGCCATTTTCATCGCTACATCGACAGACACTGACCCTGAATCAGAATAAAACACCGCATCTAATGCTTGAGGTGTAATAGCCAATATTTGTTCCGTGAGTTCTATCGCAGGCGTATGCGTTAAACCACCAAACATGACGTGCGCCATGTTCTTCATTTGTTTTTCTAATGCTTTGTTTATTTCAGGCTGGTTATAGCCATGAATCACACTCCACCATGATGACATACCATCAATTAATTCACGACCATCGGTAAGCTTTAGACGTACACCATTGGCCGAATCGACATGGTAAACAGGTAAGTCCGAAGACAAGGCACTGTAAGGATGCCAGATGGAATCGCTGTCAATTTTCAATAGTTGTTCTAGTTTTTGCATAGTGGTTCATAATAATACGGATTGGCAATTGTGACATGCCATAATCTTTCATATAAAATTCTCTCATCCTTAACTATTCCAGTTTCAGAAAAATCATCATTAATCTAACGGAGTTTTATTGTGCATATTAAATTTATTCATCGGATCGTTTTTAGTTTTCTATTCATTCTCACATCAAGCAATGTTATCGCTGACGAAGTAATGCCTAATGCTGCCGTTATTGAAACTAATTTGGGTAATATTGAATTACGGTTTTTTCCTGACGTTGCACCAAAGCACGTTGAAAATTTTTTAACGTTGGCGCAATCAGGGTTTTATGACGGTACTATTTTTCATCGTGTTATTCCCGGCTTTATGATTCAAGGCGGCGATCCAAATACTAAAGGCACAGATAAATCAAAATACGGTCAAGGTGGTCCCGATCACAGTGTTAAAGCAGAATTTAATAAGAAATCTCATAAAAGAGGTATTCTTTCTATGGCGCGTTCACAAAACCCGGACAGTGCCGGTTCACAATTTTTTATTGTTGTGCAGGATTCCACTTTTCTTGATGGGCAATATACCGTATTTGGTGAAGTCGTTAGTGGTATGGATGTTGCCGATAAGATCGTTTCACAGAAAAGAGATGCACGTGACAATCCGTTAGAACGGATTGAAATGAAAATCCGTGTTTTGAGCCGTGAAGAGTAAAAAATAGAGGAAGAGGTATTTTAAACAATAGGCTCAAAACAAATCTTTAAATCGAGTTGATGCTATTCCTAGTTTATATCTAGGGCATCAACTCGCATATTCACAAGAACGTAATAACAGTTCCAAATCCGCATCTGAACTGGTGTGTAACCAGATCCCAATTTCAAAACCATCACCTTTTGCACCGGCAACAACAACATCCGCTCTAAAACGATGTGCACCTTCAGGTAAAGGAATACCAATGTCCAATGTAGAGCCCGGTTCAATGTATTTAGGATATTGAAAAATCAAACCTAAACCATCCTGCTTCTTATCCTGACCACCAAAGAAATCAGTAATCCAGTCATGACGATAACGAACACGCGTATTTTCTGGTTGAATTAAAAACCAAGGATTCTGTTCCTTACCATACTTAACAGGGTTAGCGTCAATCGCATGCATATTCGATTGTGTAATGTCCATTGCTGCTTGTTGCATATCAATCACCTTATTATTAGCTTTCTGCCCATTGGCAATATGGCACTACTATAACCTCAGAAAAAGATGAAAATCAAGCATAATTTGATATAAAACAGTACTTTATAGTATTTAATTAATGTTAAAAATAAGAACTATATTTATATGAAAGTATCTTAATTAATTGATTTTATTATATTTATTCGTGTTTTAAGGGTTATACTGCGTTATCTGATTAAATGAAAAAGTTGTTAACTTTTCTGAATTACACAACTATTCTGGAATACGTTTATACTGCTTTCGACCGACATTTCACTCGGTTGATACAACACGTGGCTTAAATATTAAAATATATTAGGCATCACAAATACATTGATAGGCATTAGTAAATACAAGGAGTTAGCAAGCTATGGATATCCAGAAGTCAGTATGTGCATCTTTAACAAAAACAAACACGCTTTGGATTCTATTTGTAACAACACTACTTTTATTCTTTACATTCCGAATAGTCGCAAGCCAATGGGATTTTAAATTCATCGATTCAATTTCCTCTCCCGAAGAACTCAGAAACATAATAGCTGCGATGAGTGCAGAACAAAAAATTTCACACGCATGGGCAACTAGTAGTTTAGATGTTGCTTTTCCTATTTCAGCCGGATTGCTATTTGCGGGCAGTGCTCTGTGTTTTTTTCCTAAATACGGTATTTATCTGGCGATGCCTGGCTTCCTCGCAATTCCTACAGATCTGTTCGAAGGAGTTATTCAAATATTGGCACTAACAAATACTGCCGATCTATTGGATTTAAAGGCAATTGTTACACCTCTAAAGGCTTGCTTACTTCTTTCAGGCTTAGCAATAGCAGCAATCGGTTGGGCAAGCGGGTTATTCTCTAAACTCCGAGCTAAAAAAGATCATATTTAAAAAGTTTCCATTACTGATCGTAAGAAGAACACATATGGAAAGTAATACGAACTTTGCAGCTAACGACCCAAAGCGGACATTACTTCACAGTTAAATTTTTAATATAAATGGAATCATATATACGAATCAAACGTTATCCGTACGAAGAACCACATCATCTTAATTTGGTTATTGAGGCTTCAAGTGGAAATATAAAAGGAAAATTAGAGTTTTATGCTAACACAAACTCTTTGCTAAACATTTCTAAAGCATTAAATGAATTTCCACGCCATAAACATGATAAATTTCTTTGGGAACTGGGTTCTGAACGCCCAGAAGATAACTTCGGTTTTTATTTCCGTTTTCGTGTTTTTACTATCAACTCTACTGGTAAATGTGCTATTCATTTGAAATTTAATAATAACCAGCAATTTCCAAATCTTGAAGTAACTGAGTTTTGTATTAAAGCTGAACCAGCCGGTTTGAATCGTTTAGGAAAGCTATTTAGTGAATTTTCTAAACTCGAACATTTAAATTTAGAATGGGACAGTAAAGAAGGAAGAATTTATTAATAATGTCCGTATATGGACTCCTCCTCAACTGCAAGTACTCCGTTTTCATGGTGGTTGGGTACGACTGCTCACGTATATTCGGCCTCATATAACGCATCGCTTTTGATGCAGGGCCATAATGGGCTATTCGCGCGTTCACTC
>JBFIIJ010000032.1:0-12886 GCA_041601315.1 Gammaproteobacteria bacterium | reverse complement strand
GCCTAATGATTAAATTATTATTATTAAATATTTTGTTTGTTGTCTCAGCATCTGTTTATGCTGGTGGAAACCCAGAGTATGTTGCATATCCGGAAGACTATAAAAACAGTTTCACGCATTATCATACTCAAAACCGTGCTAATAATAAGCAGATAGCTGATTTTTATGCTAATCAAATTGCAATAGAAAGTATTAAAAAAGGCACATTGGAAATTGGTTCAGTCATCGTGATGGAAATTTTTAAACCTCAACTGAACGAAGAAGAAAAACCCGTTACCGCTTCAAATGGATTATTTATTAAAGAAAAATTAGCTGCGATAGCGGTTATGGAAAAACAAGATAATTGGGATGTTAATTTTTTAGCAACGGATCGTGCGGGTCAATGGGGTTTTGCACTATACGATACTGCAGGTGCGCCAAAATCTAATGAGCTAGAATGTGCATCCTGTCATATCCCATTAAAAGATCAGAATTATTTGTTTTCAATAAATGAGCTAAGAAATCATCCTCATTAAATATATAAAGTAGTATTAATTAAGCACCGATTGGTCAATTACTCTTTAAATATAGGGCAGAAATCTGCCCTATATATTGCCTTTCACATATATAAATAGCTAAATTTTCTTATAATTCTTGAATAATTAGGGTATGTTCCTTCAGAATAGGTGTTAATCATTTATTGAGGTTATTTATTTTTGGACGATATTCCGTTATCGGTTCTATTTGGAATCCTGTTTCTTTTAATCATATTCTCTGCTTTCTTTTCCAGTTCAGAAACGGCGATGATAGCGCTAAACCGCTATCGCTTACGTCACATGGCTGATGAAGGAAAACGTAGCGCCATAATTTCAGAACAATTACTGGCACGACCCGATCGTTTGTTTGGTCTTATCTTGTTAGGTAACAATCTTGTTAATATTTTCGCCGCATCAATTGCAACAGTAATCGGTATCCGTTTATTAGGTGATTTAGGTGTTGCTTTAGCACCAATCGTGCTTGTTATGGTATTTTTGATCTTTGCTGAAGTAATGCCAAAAACAATGGCTGCGATGAAACCGGAAAGAATTGCTTTTCCGGCTAGTTATTTATTATGGCCAATGATGAAGCTTGCTTACCCTGCCGTCTGGTTAATCAATTGGGTTTCCAATGGTTTATTATCAATAATTGGATTTCGTTTTGAGGATCAGGAAGATACACCACTAACTCGTGAAGAATTAAGAACAATTGTGCGGGAAGCCGGAACAATGATTCCTAAACGACATCGACGTATGTTACTTAACATTCTTGAACTGGAAAATGTGACTGTCGATGACATCATGGTGCCGCGAAATGAAGTTGCTGCGATTGATCTGGATGATCCAATTAACGAAATCATCGATCAAATCAGTCATTGTCAGCATACACGCCTGCCTGTTTATGAATCCAATATCGATAACATTATTGGCGTCATTCACCTAAGACGTATGGCACGCATACTGAGTGATAAAAATGAAGTTACTAAAGAAAACATTAAAGATATCTTGATAGATTGTTATTTCGTACCGAAAGGAACACCATTACATACGCAAATGATGAACTTCCAACAGAACAAACGCCGTTTTGGCATTGTCGTGGATGAATATGGCGTTATTCAGGGACTGGTCACATTGGAAGATATACTTGAAGAAATCGTCGGTGAATTTACCACTGATATGCAAACCTATAATCTGGATATTCAGAAACAGAATGATGATTCTTATTTAGTGGATTGCTCCGTACATCTGCGAGAATTAAATCGTCAATTAAAGTGGGAACTGCCTACTGAAGGACCAAAAACACTTAACGGCCTGTTGCTAGAGCGTTTGGAATATATCCCTGAGTCAGGAACAACCCTTAAAATAGACAATTACTTAATTGAGATTACACAAGTATCTGAAAATGCAGTAAAAATGGCACGTCTAAGATTACTTCAGGAAGAATCTGAATATCCTGAAGATTGATTAAATCGGCCTGTTTTTTGCAGTTACATTCAGCAAATAGACAGGAGCCCAACATGAATCTTCACGCGATTAGCTCAGAAAAACGCCAATTCAGTCGTATTGCCTTTGATGCGCCTGTAACATTAGAAAATGCAAACAAGCAGTGGAAATCTAAATTGTTAGATGTTTCATTGAAAGGTGCTTTAGTTTTAATGCCGGATGATTGGCAATCTGATAAAGACTGCGAATATAAATTATCAATTTTTCTGGATAACAGTGATGTTGAAATAGATATGGATGTAAAACTTGCACATGAAGAAGCAAATCACATTGGTTTTCATTGTGAACATATCGATATTGATAGTGTCACTTCATTAAGAAGATTGGTTGAATTAAATCTTGCGGATGAAGAGTTACTCGATCGAGAAATTTCGAATATGCTGGAAGATTAACACAATTTAATAGTTCAGTTTTATTAACTAATGAAATCTATTCAATAATCACATAAATATTATCAGAAACATCAAGCATTAATAATTTGTGCATCATCGATATACTGCTGAAGAGCAATACGAGTTTCATTAAAGACTGCTTTTAATTCTACAATTAAGATAACAATAGATAATCTATCTCCGTTACTTATCTCTTTATTTGCTGATTTTGCTAACGTTGCAAGATAAGTTACGCCTAATGAACGCGAACTTCCGTCTATCGAATGTATTAAACCTGTTAACTCTTCAATTTTATTATCTTCAAGCAATTTTGGTAAAGCTTCTATTTTTTTACTTGTATCATCTATGTATCCATGAATAAGTTGACCGATGAAAGCTTTACTCTTTGCTATATTCGAAAGCTCGTTAAGAATATCTATATCCAATAAAGTATTATTATTTTGATTGTTGGCTTTTTTAGAATCGATAGGAGTAATGTTCTCAAGAACATTTGACTCTTTTCTTAATACAAGCTCGTTTATTTTTTCAAGCAGATAATCCGGAACAATAGGTTTAGTTAAATAGAGCGTAACACCTGCATCTGCACATTCTTTTTCTGCTTCAGGTGTAGCATTAGCCGTTAATATAATAATAGGTATACGTTCAGAATCTGAATGCATATTATTATAACGATTCGCTGCTTCAATGCCGCCCATTACTGGCATATGCATATCCATAATAATGAGATCATAATCATGGTTCTCTGTCATTTCCAAGGCGAGCTGACCATTTTCGACTAAAGTGACCTGATGATGACCATATTCAAGAATATTACGGGTAACATCGCGATTGGTTTTATTATCATCTGCGACCAAAATTGATAATGTTGTTCGATTATTGAACTCATTAATATCATGGATATTGTTTGGTCGCTTATTAAACTCAATCCCTGTCAACAATGCATGTAATGCTCGATATAACGCTGCACCATAATCACTGCTATTGATGATGGCAGCATAGCCCAGTTGTAAAAGCGCTAGCCTTTCATTTTCATTTAATTCCTCATCACTAACTAATACTAATTTACAATCGTTTGCCAACCCATTCTGTTTAGCTTTTGCCATATAAGCCTCAGGGTTTTTATATACCGAGCTCATTGAAACCATAACGACAGACAATGAGGTAGCGTAATCACTATTATTCCTCATTGCAGTCAATAGTCTTTTTTGCGTATTGACGTGTTGCACTGGAGACCACGCTGCTATCCGCTTGGTTAAAGACTGATATGTTTCATTCACAGGTGCCAATAGATAAACAGAAATATTTTGTAGCATCGTTGACAAATCATGCATCTCATTTTTTTCAGGCTGGCGAGCAAGTCCTAGCTCAAACCAAAAAGTACTTCCTTTATTTTCTTCACTAGAAAAATGAATTTCTCCACCCATGCTTTCGATTAATTGTTTAGCTATGGAAGTACCTAGTCCAGTACCACCAAATTGACGATTAATAGATTCATCAGCTTGAGTAAATTTATCAAAAATATTCGCTTTAGCTTCTTCAGCAATACCAATTCCAGTATCAATAACCTTAAATAGTATTGTTGCCTTTGAGCTTTCTGTAGCTAATGCAGAAATAATGACATCAACACGGCCTTGATGAGTAAACTTAACCGCATTACTAACCAGATTAACCATTACCTGACGTAACAACTGTTCATCTCCTCTTAGTAAATAGGGAGTATTGGTATCAATGTATGCATGGAGTTCCAGATCTTTTGTCTTTGCGTGAGCAGCAAATAATGCAACCGTACTATTGACGAGCTGATGTAAATCAAAATCATTTTCAACAATTTTAATTTTGCCTGCTTCAATTTTAGAAATATCAAGAATGTCATTAATCACACCAAGCAAGTTTTGTGATGAACTATCTATAGTAGAAATAAATTCTCGTTGTTTTTTATCAAGTCTGGTTTTTGCAAGTAGTGAGCTTGTACCAATAACCCCATTAAGTGGTGTTCTTATTTCATGACTCATATTGGAAAGAAATTGGCTCTTGGCACGATTGGCCTGTTTCGCTTCATCAACGGCTCGATGCAATTGTGAAATCAATGAAGAAACATACAATGTGAGCACACCTATTGAAACTAAATTACCGTAACTTAAATAACTATGGCTATTCCAAAATGGATTGAAGTTAATGACAATAAGAAATCCAATAGCTGACATTACAGCGCTTGAAAAAAGATAACGATTTCCATATCGAAAACCATAACCAAAACTCAGGAATAAATAACCAGCAAACATAGGTGCGCCAACTTCACCTAGTGGTAGCAGAATCATTGTTGTAACATAGACATCAGACAACATACTAATGCTACGACGAACAGGATGAATACTGGGGTTAATAATTATCCAACAAAGAAATAACGGCTGGATGATAAGATACAATATTGCAATAAAAACTACACTTTGAATCTCTTGCTCTGTTAAAGAAGCAAGTAAAAAATAACACAAGTATGCACAGCCAAGAAAAAACTTGACTACCATTTGCATGTGCTCAGAATCTTCCCTTTCTCTGAGGCGCGAGATAATACGCTTCATAAGAACTCACACTATTATTGTTTTTATTCTAAAAAATTGAGATGGGGCTTCCTGTCGTCTCCGCACTCGAATCCATAAAATGCGTTCTTAATATTTTCTTAACTCAAAAGAATATGAAGTTTGACGATACCGAATTTAAATTTTTCGGACGTTGAATCATGTCATTCAAAATGAGTATTTCCGAAAATAAACTAGGTCACTGTCGCCTGCTTCCTTATATATTATCCAGTTAAGGCTCAACTTCATATTATTCTGTCGTTAGTTTACTACTTTACAAATGGACTAAAGCAGAATATGTGTTATATACAAGCTAAACTCAGAAGTTTTAATCAAAAATGTGACTAGTTTGGCATTTTTCTCAACAGAGATACCACAACCAAAAAGAAAAACCACCTGATACTACGTAACAAAAATTGATAAATGAGTTTGTTTTACAGCTTATATCTACTACAAGCCCACTTTTTCCATAACTTGCGATATGTGTGTGACTGTTTGAACTTCCATCTTGGAACTTATTTCCTTTGGTTTATTTGCAGATGGAATTAAAGCTTGTTTAAACCCGTGTTTCGCTGCTTCGTTTAATCTTTCCATGCCATTTTGTACCGGTCGGATTTCACCAGACAACCCAATTTCGCCGAACATCACCATATCATTTGGCAAAGGTTTGTTTTTAAAACTTGAAACGATTGCGAGTAACAAAGGTAAATCTGCAGCTGTCTCAGTAATCCGCATACCGCCAACAACATTAATAAACACGTCCTGATCACTCATTGAAATACCGGCATGTCGATTTAGTACTGCCAACAACATAGCTAGTCTATTTTGTTCCAGACCAAGTGCTACGCGTCTTGGATTTCCAAGATGCGATTGATCAACCAAGGCTTGCACTTCGACTAACATCGGACGTGTGCCTTCTCTTGTCACCATAATTCCGCTTCCCGAAACATAATCATCATGACGCGATAAAAATATAGCGGAAGGATTAGACACTTCTCTTAAGCCTTTATCAGTCATGGCAAAAATACCTAACTCATTAACAGCGCCATAACGATTTTTAACTGCACGCACAACTCGATAACGACTACTACTATCGCCTTCAAAATAAAGAACCGTATCAACCATGTGTTCTAAAACTCGAGGGCCCGCTAATGCACCTTCCTTTGTCACATGCCCGACTAAAAACAACGATGTATTTGTTTGTTTTGCATAGCGAACTAACTGCGCTGCACATTCTCGCACTTGAGCAACTGAACCAGGAGCCGATTGCAAAACATCGCTGTATACCGTCTGTATTGAATCAATAACAATAATTTTTGCTTTTTCTTTATTGGCAACAGCAAGAATTCTTTCAAGGTGATTCTCAGTTAATATTCTTAAGGCATCTAACGGCAAACCAAGACGTTGGCCACGTAATCCTACTTGTTGAGTAGATTCTTCTCCAGTGACGTATAAACTTGGAACGCCTGAAGCACTATCCAGACTGGATAATGTTTGTAACAATAAAGTTGATTTACCAATGCCTGGATCGCCACCAATTAAAGTAACGGATCCTGTTACTAGTCCACCACCCATAACACGATCCAGTTCAACTAAACCGGTTTCCTGCCTTGGTGTTTCGCTGGTGTCAACCGAACCTAATGAACAAACTTCAGAAGGGCCAGCAAGGTGTTCATGAAAGCGATCCGTATTGGCTGATGATTTTTTCTCAACGACGGTTTCCTGAAGAGTATTCCAGGCCATGCAGTCAGGACACTGCCCTACCCACTTCGGCGCTTCCGCACCACAGTCATTACATTGAAATAATACTTTTGCTTTAGCCACGCTCAACAAATTCCAAACGTTTATGAACGCCGCACATTAATTCATAAGGTATGGTATCAGCGTATTGTGCAACTTCTTCGATAGGTAATGATTCACCCCATAACACAACTCTGTCTCCAATCTTTGCATCAGGTTGATTACGTAAATCAACGGTTAACATATCCATAGAAGCACGGCCAATTAATGAACAGCGAACACCATTAACCAATATCGGTGTTCCTGATTTCGCGTGTCTTGGAAAACCATCACCGTATCCAGCAGCTATAACACCGACGGGCATATCTTCAGGACAACACCATGTCGCACCATAGCCAACAGAATCACCTTTCGATAAATTCTGAATTGAAATAATTTCAGACTCTAAGGTCATCACAGGTTTCAATCCATGTTCAATAGCACGACCTTCTTTCATAGGAGAAACGCCATAAAGCATCAAACCTGGTCGAATCCAATCAACATGTGTTTCTGGAAAATTAATTATCGCTGCTGAATTAGCCATGGTTTTTTCATAATCCAGTTCATCACAAAGTTGATTAAATAACATTAATTGTTGTTGTGTTAATGAATTATTTTTTTCATTTGCTACGGCAAAGTGCGTCATTAATTTCGGCGATGGTTTTGCATTAGGACAATTTGATAATCGTTTTAATACATCGCTTACTTTATTTAAAGGAACTCCGAGTCGATGCATTCCTGTATCAATTTTTAACCATATCTGAAGTGGTTCCTTGAGTGAGGTTTGTTCTAACATCTGTAATTGCGATTCATGATGAATAACAATGTCTAGTTGAAGTTCGACTATTCTGGATAGATCTATTGCTTTATGTGGACCTTCAAGTAATACAATAGCGTTTTTAATTGCAGCCGCTCTTAATTCTTCTGCTTCTTCAAGACAGGCAACACCAAAAGCATCGACGTTACTGAGTGTTTGAGCTGTTCTAACGATGCCATGACCATAAGCATCAGCCTTAATAATTGCGATAACTTTTGAAGTTGGAGCAAGCTCCCGTACTCGTTGCAGATTGTGATTTAGAGCCTGTTTATCAATGACTACCCTTGATGGTCGTGTCATTCAGAAAATCCAGACGGAAGGTGTGCGTAATCTTCTACATAATTTTCAAAACGCGTGTATTGACCACGAAATGCCAGTTTAACTTTTCCTATAGGACCGTTTCGTTGTTTACTAATAATAATTTCGGCCAAACCTTTGTCGACACTGTCTTCATCATAAACTTCATCACGATAAATAAAGAGAATAACGTCAGCGTCCTGTTCTATCGCACCTGATTCACGTAAGTCGGACATGACTGGTCGTTTATCTGTTCGTGATTCCAGACTTCGATTCAACTGGGATAATGCAATAACAGGAACACTAAGTTCTTTCGCCATTGCTTTTAAGGAACGTGAAATTTCAGAAATTTCAGTTGCGCGGTTTTCACTCGTGCCAGCAACCTGCATCAATTGTAAATAATCAACAACAACCAGATCGAGTCCATGCTCGCGAGAAATACGACGACAACGTGCTCTTAACTCAGATGGCGTTAATGCTGGCGTATCATCGATAAACATTTTTGATTCTTGCAAAATACTGACTGCTGATGTCAATCTTGGCCAATCTTCATCTTCCAGTTTTCCGGTTCGAATTTTATGTTGGTCAATTCGGCCTAATGAAGACATCATTCTCATAGCCAACTGTTCACCCGGCATTTCCATACTAAAAACAGCCACACTCTGTTTTCCTTTAATCGCCGCATGTTCGGCTATATTAATTGCAAAAGCGGTTTTACCCATCGACGGACGGCCTGCAACAATAATCAAATCTGAACGTTGAAAACCCGCTGTTTTCATATCCAGATCATCATAACCGGTGGCAATACCGGTGATCGGACTATCCTTATGAAAAAGCTCGTCAATTCTTTCCAGAGCGCCTTTTAAGTATTCCTTAATATCGTGGTAACTTTTTCTGCCCTGATTTTCTCTTTCAGCAATCTCAAATACAGTTTGTTCTGCATACTCAAGAATTTGCTCACTACTACGTCCTTGTGGATTAAAAACGGTGTCGTTGATGTCAGAGGTTGCAGAAATTAACTGCCTTAGAATAGAACGTTTACGGACAATATCTGCGTAAGCGCTGATATTATTTGCACTAGGCGTATTTTCAGCTAGTGCAGCCAAATTACGCATACCACCTGCTTCGTCTAGTAACTGATGATTTTCCAACCACTCAGCAACAGTAACAATATCGTATGGTTCGCCTTCTTCACTGAGCTGGCTGATTGCATGAAAAATCGTGCGGTGGTCTTTGCGGTAAAAGTCTTCTTCGCGAACTCGTTCGATGACCTTGTCCCATGCTTCTTTATCGAGGAAAGCGCCGCCAAGAACAGCTTGTTCGGCTTCAATTGAATGTGGCGGAATTTTTAATGCTGCAGTTTCAGCATCATGCGAGAAAGATGTATGTACCGGTTCCTGCATCAAGTTCCCCTGGGTTTAGATTACCCAATACAACTAGATACCCTGCCTTAGTTATTAAGACAGGCTATCTTAGAAGACTAAATATTAATGCTGTCCGGTATTCAGAAAATCAGGAATTTTCTTCTTCCGCAACAACATTTACCTTAATTGTCGCAGTAACATCAGCGTGAAGTTGAACGTCTAATTCAAGTTCGCCAATATTACGAATAGGTCCGTCAGGTAATCTGATTTCGTGTTTCACCAGTTCCACACCAGATGCCGTT
Source organism: Gammaproteobacteria bacterium (assembly GCA_041601315.1). Lineage (GTDB taxonomy): Bacteria > Pseudomonadota > Gammaproteobacteria > Eutrophobiales > Eutrophobiaceae > UBA7359. Next base: position 3,341 of record JBFIIJ010000032.1, on the reverse strand, counting down.
ACTGCTTCTGCGATATCCGCTGTTCCAACAGAACCAAATAGTTTGCCTTCTTCGCCAGCTTTGCGAGCAATAGTGACATTAACTTCGTTCAGTTTAGCAGCACGTCCGGCCGCTTCAGCCGCCGCTTCTTGTTGTTGTTTTTCCAGGTCCGCTCTACGAGCATCGAACTTGGCAACATTATCGGCTGTTGCAGAGACTGCTTTTCCACTAGGAATAAGATAATTTCTACCAAAACCAGGCTTCACGTTGACTCGATCACCTAAAGCGCCGAGTTTATGTACTTTTTCAAGCAAGATAATTTCCATCAGACTACCCCAATTCAACAATTTTATGATAACAGATTCTTTACTGGCTCGTCTCATGATTCATTTTACAAGCCCTCTTTTTTTCGACGCCAATTCATATAAACGTCTGTCATACCCAAACAGGCAATAAGTAACCCCATTTGTGGTATTAATACTAACAAGCAATACATCGATACAAGCCACGCTGTCGACAGCTTAAATTTATCAACATTTCGATGTACTGATGAGATGCCCTGTATCAAATACGCGAACATCAAAATAATCGTAATATCCCTAAGCATGCTCTGCCAAGGTTCAATATCTATAAAAACCAGTAACATAATAGCGGCACTAACTGGCAATATCGCTGCAGGCAAACGTAGCTTATAAAATTCCTGCTTAAAACCACCCGGATTAAATAACCGGGATTGCCACCACCTTGCACATAACACTGTCAGGATAATATTCAACATAAAGGCTATAGCCATCATTGAATTTATCATCGCTGCGCCGGCTTCCAATATTTCCTTATATTGATCAATCCGCTCAACTGGCATCGCTTCTTCAAGCATTAGCACGAACCACTGATGCCACCAGTTAGCTACATCACCAATAGTGATATAGGCCGCAACAATAAGCGAAGCAACAAGAAAACCGGCTACGCATATTAAGACACCCTGTTCTTCACTTAAACGTAGCGCCATAGACGCTAACCAAACAGGTAACCAAATGGTTAACGCAAAAGCGATACATACTTGCTGCGGCAATTTCGCCACTGCAAAAAACGCAATCAACACTAATAGACTTGCCACTAATATCTGCAAGCCTGTTGCAGCCCCTTTTCGAAGGGTAATCAAGGCAATCACTGAGCCGCTAAGTAGATAAGCAAACGGTAACATCAACATTGAAATAAGTGCGCTCAATGTTGTTGCGACTATGGCCTGAAATCTGCCACTCAGTATATAGTTGCCAATCAATGTCAGTGTTTACAGAATGCTATGTTTAGGAAGCGTCTGTACCTTTCAATGTTCATCTAATTAAAGATGAACCAGCTTTAATAAATAAGATTAATGCGCGTCGCAATAAGGAATCAAAGCAAGGTAGCGCGCACGCTTGATTGCAGTTGATAACTGACGTTGATAACGAGCATTGGTTCCTGAAATACGACTAGGAACAATTTTTCCTGATTCAGAAACATAATTCTTTAGTGTGTTGATATCTTTGTAATCAATCTCAATAACACCGTCTGCGGTAAAACGACAAAATCTTTTACGTTTGAAATAACGAGCCATTTTATAATCCTCTCTATTCTACAGTTGCAGGTGTTTCAGATGCGTCATCTGAATCCTGAGCAGGTTCTTGGGCAGGTTCTTCAGCTGCGGCTGGTTCTGCTGGCGTAGCTTCAGCAGCAGCTGGCTTTTCTTCTTCAGTAGCTCTTGGCGCTGACCTATCTTCTTCCTCTTTCATTTTAATCAAAGGAGAATCACCTGTTACTGCTTCGTCTTTTTTAACTACCAGATTACGAATAACGGCATCGTTATAGCGAAATGCATCTGTTAGTTCTTTTAGAGTATTAGCATCACATTCGATGTTCATAAGAACATAATGTGCTTTATGGATTTTGTTTATTGGGTAAGCCAGTAGTCGACGACCCCAGTCTTCAAGACGATGGATAGAACCGCTGTTGCCAGTGATCATTTCTTTGTAACGATCGATCATGGCGGGAACTTGTTCACTCTGGTCAGGATGGACCAGAAACACAATTTCATAGTGTCTCATTATGATTCCTCTAGGATTAAAGTCTCCCCATATTTCAGAGTGAGACAAGGATAAAGTGGCGCGATTCTAAAGGATTGATATGCTGACTGCAACGCGTGTTCGGGCTAAAAATGCAAAAATAAGCCTAAAAGTAACTGAAATCCTGATTTTCTTAAAAAATGACTCTCTAGGTTCTTCTTTGCCGAATAACTTCATACAAAATAACGCCTGTGGCCACGGACACATTCAGGCTTTCTATTTTGCCCAAAATGGGTAATGAAGCGATATAATCGCATTCTTTTAGAACAGACTCTCTCATACCTTTGCCTTCACCACCCATAATAATGGCTGTCGGCACTTTCAGGTTCATATCGTAGATAGATTGTTCAGCTTCGCCATCTGCACCGACGACCCAGGCTCCTGATTCTTTTATCTTTTTTATAGCACGAACCAGATTTACGACAGAAATAACGGTCACATTTTCAACCGCGCCACTGGCGACTTTGCGCACAGTTTCATTAATACTGGCCGAACGATCTTTGGGAATAATAATAGCTGTAACACCCGTTGCATCGGCACTACGAATACAAGCGCCTAAATTATGAGGATCTTGGACTGAATCGAGAATTAAATATAAAGGATTGTTGTCCTTGTTAGCTTCCAGGATTTCATCAAGATCATTATCGGTTTTTTTCTTTGCTGGTTTAACCTCAATAATCACACCCTGATGATTTTGATTCTTAGTCATACGACTCATTGCTGCTCTTGGTGTTGTTTGTACCGACAAACCAAGTTTATCAAGCTCATCATGAATCGCACGCACCGATTCAGAATTAATCGCCTCCTGTATCCAGACATTAATCACTCTGTCAGGCGATGTTTCTATCATTTCTTTTACGGCATGTAGCCCAAATATTTGTTCTGTTCGTCTAGCCATTTTCTATTAACTCAAAATCAATTTTTCTTTCATCCATATCAACTCTGCTTAACAATACTTTCAATCGTTGACCTAATTTAAATACTTTACCACCACGTTCGCCACGTAAAGTATGTGTGATTGCATCATGATGATAATAATCTACGGGCAAGTTACTAATATGAATCAAACCTTCAATATAAATATCATCTAATACAACAAATAAACCAAATGCAGTAACCGAACTCACGATACCTTCAAATTCCTGACCGACTTTATCTTTCATGTAAGCACACTTAAGGCGCTGCACTGAATCGCGTGAAGCCTCTTCGGCGCGACGTTCGGTCATGGAACAGTGTTCAGCTAATTCCAACACTGCTTGC
>JBFIIJ010000031.1:0-13016 GCA_041601315.1 Gammaproteobacteria bacterium | reverse complement strand
CGACTTGAGTTTGATAGTGAAGATACTTCATTTCGAATCCCTGTCTTGATTGAGATTGAACTTCAACGAATTATAGAACGCGGCAGTGAAGATGCAGGTTCTACTTACGAGACACTAGATAGGCTGGTTGAACGGGGGCTTAGAGCACGCCTGCAAACCGGTAGCCTGCTAACCAGTCAATTATATGTTGAACTGGATATGCATCCAGATACACCTATAAAAATCAGTGGTGAAGAAACGCCTTTCCCGGAATTGCCGACTTTATCCACGGCGAATTTTGGTGCTATTACTGCATCAGCTGAAAATTTATTAGCCAAGCTTAACGCGATTGATATCAATGAAGTCTCTTCAGTGTTGCTCGAAACAATTAGTAATGCGAATAAAACATTAAAAGTAGCAGACGAAACTATCACTAATGCTAACGCGTTGATTTCGATGCCGGGTATTCCAACAGCTATTGAAGACATGCAGGTATCATTAAGCAATTTCAAAAGTATTATGCAAAAAGTTGATGCGTCTAATATTCAAGAAGCCATTAATGCCGGTCATGTTGCTTTGGATAGTTTAACCGTTACTCTGGATAAGACTAATAACATACTTGAGCCTAATTCCCCGGCGCAGTACAACTTGATTAAGTTGACGGGTGAACTTGAAGAAACAGCACGTTCTATTCGTTCCTTAGTTGAAACACTGGAACGTAATCCACAGGCTTTGATTTTTGGTAAGGAAAAGAAAGCCAAAGGAGAATAATAAATATGTTGAATACGAAATATAAATTAATAGTTCAATTATTTGTTGTAAGTTTACTCTCTGCTTGCATGGGTGGTGGAGCAACAACACCAACACGTTACTATTTAGTTGATCCAGTTGAATATCCGAGTGAATCGATTAAAGCGGTCAGACCATTAAGTATCGAGATTCTCGATTTACATATTCCACAGTATTTAGAACGATTTCAAATTGCTTCACGTAGTAGTGAAAGTCGACTTGAATTTTCAGATGATAATCAATGGGGTGAAAATCTGCGAAAAAATTTATTGCGTAGCATAGCAAGAAATCTTTCGAGGCTATTGTCAACAATTGATGTTGGCACCCCGTTAAACCGTTCTTCATCTATCCCTGATTATCGAGTGCAAATTCATATTGAACAGTTTGAACAAGATAGTGATAGCCGAGTAAAGCTGTTTGCACGTTGGCAGCTTACCGGTGGACAACAGACAGGTTCATTAGGTGTGTTTAGTGCAGAATTACAAAGCGCGCAGACTATTGATAAAGAAAATTATGATCAAATGATCTCTGCTATGCGTCAGTTATATGGCGAACTCAGTGAACGTATTGCCGACACTATAGTTGCGCAAGAGAATTAATTGAAACGAGCAATGAAACCATTCACTCAACAACATTATACCGTTTTACTTGTCTTACTAACGGTTGGTTTATTTGTTGAAGAAAGTGATGCCATTATTAGTAATGAAACAAGCGGTGCTGAAATAATGGAAGAGGTTCAAAAGCGTCACCAGCAGTTTCCTTATATCTATGAAGAACAGTCTATGGTTATGGAAGACCGGCAAGGTGAACGAGATACACGCATGGCCAAACGCTATTCCAGAGTAGAAGAAGATGGCTCGATTAAGTTTTTATTGCTGTTTGAATTTCCACAAGAAGTAAAAGGTGTTGCTTTGTTGGCTAATCGTGATCCTGATGGACATACGAGTAAATTTATTTATTTGCCCGCGCTTGGTGAACGGTTGATTGAAAGTGCAGGTGAAGGCAGTAATGATAATTTTCTCGGTACTGATTTTTCAGTGGAGAATCTGACCGGCGAAGTATTATCTGATCACTTTTATGTTCGGAGAGATGATAAAGAAATTGAAGGTATTAAATATTTCGTACTGGATGTATATAAAGCAAATGATCCGACGAACATAAAACAGATTTTGCGAAGACACTTTATCAGGCAGGATAACTTTTACATAACACTCACACACCATTTCGATAAACAAGCTCGAGTTACACGTATTCAAAGCCATCATGATCTAAAAGCCGTTGATGGTGATATGTGGCGCGCCAATATGATTCTAATGGAAGATAAAAAAGAAGAGCATCAGTCATTAATAAAAATATCTCGTCGTATTTTTTCACATGATTATGTTCCTGCTGAAGTGTTCACGGCTGAGTGGTTGTATAAAAATTATCCCTATGTTGAACCTGTTGAAGAGTCGAATACAGACATAGAAGAGTTGGAAATGTCAGAGGAAATAACTGAGGAAACGATAGAATGATAGTGCAAGCATGCATGTTGGGTTATAAGCGTCGTGTTCCTGTAACTGTATTTTTACTGGCTGTCACCTTGTTTGCAGCAATAGGTATCCAACGATTAGAGATAGATACCGGTATAGACAGTTTAATTCCCGCAGATGATCCGGCCAGACAGATCTATCAAAAAGTGATGGGTGAATTTGGCACGGACAATAAAACGATTGTCTATATCAAAGATAAGGATCTCTGGACGCCTGATAAATTAATACAACTTGAACAATTGCATTTAGCACTGGAAAAGATTAACGGCATTACTCGTGTTGATGGTTTGTTTAGTTTGCATACAGTGAGCGGTGTTGATGGGAAAATTATTTCTCGACCGGTACTTCGATCAGCACCACAAACTCAAGAGGAAGCGCAAAGTGCAAAAGACAGCGCATTAGCAAATCCATTATATCGCGGTAATTTCTTCTCGAATGATGGCAATGTTACGGCAATGATCGTTTCTGTTGCAGACGAAGATGACCAAAATAATTTTAGTCGCAATATTTATCAAGCGATGGAAGATCAGATTAATGTTAAAAAATCAAAGTTTGAATATATAACACAAGTTGGCCCACCGAGAATTAATGCTGAATTAAAACAAAGTCTTTACGAAGATTTTATTTTGCTAGGACCATTGTCTGCACTTATTCTGGTTATCTCTATTGTCTTGTTCATGCGTAGCTGGCTGTCAGCGATGGTGCCTTTAGTGACATCTTTAATAACGATTATCTGGACTTTTGGCATGTTAGGTTGGTTGGGTATTCCACTAAATATATTAAGTGCGATGATTCCTTCTCTAATTATCGTCATTGGTTCAACTGAAGATACTCATCTAATGGCAGCATTTTTACGTGGGCTGGACATAAATGAAAAAGACGCTTCAAGTAAGAAAAGAGCGCTTAAATATATGGCTAAACATATTGGTTTGCCATTAGTGCTAACTGTGTTAACAACCGCGTTAGGCTTTGCCAGTAATCTTTTTAGTAATATTGCTTTAATTCAACACTTTTCTATTGCGGCAACTTTTGCCATGTTAGCAAATGGTTTTATTACTGTATTAGTTCTGCCTTTAATGTTGTTTTTATTTGCACCGGATAAAAATAATAGTTTTGTCAAAGATAAAGAAACGAATACTTTACCTAATCGCCTCATGCGACTTTTTCGATATTCTCAAGATCATTTTCCTATTATGACGCTGGTATTGACGGCGGCATTGTGTGTATTTTTTATTTTTCAGGCTTCCAATCTTTACGTCACGAATGATCCGCTTTCGTATTTTCAAAATGACCGACCATTGATACAGGATGTGAAGCGGATACATGAAGATCTTGCAGGCGTGAAAATATTTTTCATTTCACTCGAATCGAAAAAAGCAAAGGCATTTCAGGATCCAAAGAACATTCAAAAACTTTCAGATATACAGGACTTTCTTGATAGTCAGGGCGTTTATGATAGAAGCATCTCTTTAGCCGATCATTTAAAATTTATAAATGCAGAGTTTCGTAATAGTGGTGTAGTGGGTTCTTTACCGGAATCAAGAAAATTAGTTGCGCAGTATTTGATGTTTTTTCATCGTAGTGATCTGGATAGTTATGTTAGCCATGATTACAGTCGAGCCAACATTGTTGTTCGACATAACATTACCGATTCGCATACTCTAAACCAGTATATTCACGAACTGGATGGAGTAATGAGAAAGATTGCCGGTTCTGACATGAAGAGCTTTATTGTCAGTGAGAATCTGATGGTTAATCATGCTGCCGAAAGTTTAATGGTCGCGCAGGTCAAAGCACTGGTGGTGTTGCTGACATTGATTTTTCTAATTATGTCTGCCATGTTTACTTCCTTTAAAGGCGGATTCATTGCTCTTATACCTGCAATTATTCCAATTACCTTGATGTTTGGCATTATGGGCTATCTTGATATTCCATTAAATCCGGGCACAGCAATGGTCGCGGTAATTGCGATTGGTATTGCGATTGATGGAACGATTCATTTATTAGCGCGCTACAATGAATTATGTCGCCGTAGCTCAGATTATGTTGAAGCCGTTAATATTGCTGTACGTGAGGAAGCGACTCCGCTTATTGTTTCCAGCATTGCGCTTGCGTTGGGTTTTGGTGTTTTAATATTTTCAAACTTTACTATTGTCGCGCAGTTTGGCGCATTAGCTGCATTAACAATGTTGTTCTCAATCTTTGCAAATCTATTAATAACGCCGATCATAATGGCGCGCATCCGCCTGGTTGGCCTTTATCAAATACTTGCTATGTCAATCGATCGTGAAGTATTGGACACGAGTCCTTTATTACAAAACATGAGTGATTATCAACGTCGTAAAGCTATCCTTATTTCTGAATTACATGAATTTAAGAAAGGTGAGCTATTGGTCAAACAAGATACTGTAGGTCGTGATATGTATCTTATTCTTTCGGGCGAAGTAGAAGTTATTAGAAAAGATAACGGTGAATCACGTTCTTTGGCAATTTTGAAACCAGGCCAAATTTTTGGTGAGATAGGTTATATTCGTGAAACTCAAAGAACAGCTGATGTTGTTGCAACAGAAGATGTATCCGCTTTACGTTTTGATTATGAACGCATGCAAAAAGATCTGAAATTTTTCCCGAATATTGTTGCTAAATTAAATTTCAATATCAGTTATGTTCTTGGACAACGTTTGGCAGACATGGTTGGTAATTCAAAAAGTAAATAATATTCTCGGCAATTCTTTTTATTAAACTTATTGTAATATCCTCCTGTTTATCTAATAGGTTATTTTGGGTATTGTTTTATACTCGCGTATATAAATATTTTGTTAACAAAATTAACGCATCACAATAGCAATTCAAATATTAAACTCATAATCAGGTTCAATCACTAATGAAGTTAGCCATTATAAAATCTGTCGTTGTTTTCTTTGCTTGTCTGACTACAGTTAACGCAGGTGATATTAGTTTGAAAGAAAATAACACTAATTCCTTTCCTCAGAATGTCGCTATCAAATATAACAATGAAAATTTGAATTTAACGCGTACCGGCTTAACAATACGTAAGAAATTTTTTCTGAAAATTTATTCGATGGCACATTATGTCGAGGAAAAACCGGAGCGCTCATTGGAAAATAGCGAGATTTATCAATTTATTTTGCAACAAAATAGTGCAAAACAAATTTCTATGGTGTTTTTACGATCATTAAAAGCAGAGCAAATTCAGGAATCGTTAATATCAGGCATTAAATTAAATACTAATGATGAAGAATATTCGAAAATATTGTTGCAAATTGAGACATTTATACGGGCAATCAATGAAGATGTTAAAGAAAACGACGAATTTGTTCTTCGTTGGCTTCCAGATGGTACAATAACCTCTCATTTCCAAGGCAAAGAAATCAGTTCAATCAAGGATGCGAACTTTGCCAGAACATTATGGTCAATCTGGTTTGGCGATTATTCAGTTGTAGATCGGGATATGCTTATAAAGGAACTGTTAACCAGTTCATGAATTGCAATAAGTGTCTTCTGAATTATTTCTTTATAATTCGTCGAGATAGTAGATTATAAGTTTAAATTTTTAAATTCACTTCCTGATAGTTACAACCTGTCAAGATAATCACAGAGTTACATACATAGAATTAATTAGATGAAAATTATTAAAGGCGAACTAAGTCTGGGGCGATTTCTTGTCCCATATCGTATTTACGGCGAAGCAAAAAAAACAATAGTCTGTATTAGTGGTGCAAAGCAGACAATGGCTGCCTGGCGGTCATTCGTTAGTCATTTTGTTTCCGATTATTCCGTAGTTTTGTTTGATATGCCCGGTCAGGGACGAGCTTCCATACTATCCGGTTCATTAGGAATTAGCTTCGATGAACAGGTTGATGTTTTGTATAACGTCATAAATGAAACTAACCGCAATGGTACCGTTATTTTAGCGGCGGCATCATGGGGAACGATTATCTCTGCTGCCATTGCCGCGCGCTATCCTGAGTTAGTTGATAAAATGATACTTGGCAGTTTTGGTGCTAAACCTAGCAAGGAAGTCATCGATATTATTAAAGCAGGACAGAGTTTGTTTAATGGAGATAAAACAGAACAAATTGCACCATTAATGATTGAAAGATTCGGACAACATATTCCTGAGGCTCAGAAAAAACAAATGATTGACCAATTTAGAGACATGAGTCGAGAACAATTTGTCAGTTTTTATGAACATTGTGAATTTGTTGAGAATGCATCTAACATCGAAGAGTATATTGAGTTAGGTAAGATAACAGCATCGACACTGATTCTCAGTGGTGAATATGATGCCATTTTGGATCAAGACGATATCGAAAATGCTTCATCAAAAATTCCTGATTGTGAATACAAGATGATTCCTGGCGCGGGACATTTTTTACATTGGGAGCGTTCTGATATTCTTAATACCTACAGTGAGTTCCTTGCCAGATAATAACGGCAGCTCGATAGAGTTGTTAGCTGTTGATAAGGTTGCATCAATCGATCAGAAAGTTTTTTCAGAGTCGTATTTCAAACCTTTAAAACCAGTCGTCATTCAGAACTTGTCCAGGACATGGCCTGCATGCGAAAAATGGACACCAGAATTTTTTAAAAAGCATCATGGTGATAAGCAGGTAAAAGTGTATGACGCCAGTTTTGTTTCTGCCGGAAAGCATTACATGTCAAACGTAAAAACGATATCTTTAAAAGAGTATATCGATCTGGTGATGACAACATCTCAGGATTTACGCATGTTTCTATACAATATTAAATCAGAAGCACCAGATTTGATTAGTGATATTAATTTTCCTACTTTAATAAAAAATATTTCAAAAAGTTTTGTATTTATGTTTTTTGGTTGCAAAGGCTCAGTAACACAAATGCATTTTGATATTGATATGTCTCATGTATTTCATACGGCAATACGAGGAAAGAAAACAGTTTATTTATTTCCATATGAACAATCTAAAAATCTCCACCGTTATCCTTTTACCTGTAGAAGTTATGTTGATGTTGAAAAACCGGACATTGAGAAATTTCCCGGATTGAAAAAAGCAAAAGGTTATAAAGTTCAGATTGAAGCAGGAGACACGTTATACATCCCCAGTGGTTATTGGCATCATTTCGTATATGACGAAGCAGGTTATTCAGTGTCGTTAAGGTGTGCCAGCCAAACCATGTTAGGAAAAGCCCACGGATTATATAATTTATTTATTATGCAATCGATTGATCGCCTGATGAATGTGTTGTTGCCGCAGAGTTGGTTTGATTGGAAAGAACAAAAAGCGTTAAAAGCAAACTAGGCCTATTTAAATAAAGTCTTTTATTATTTTCCATTCTTGTAATTTTTGTTCAAATGACTTCGCAGCATGTGCAGGGCTGGTAGAAGGTAGTTTGTGATATTGTAAGTTTTTGCTTTGTTCAATATTTTTTAACACTTCCTTTTTAAAAAGTTGTTCTGCTTTTCCGCCATTGAAAAAAATATGTTTTATTTTTTTATGAGTATGTAAGAATTTATTAAAATCATTAGCTTCAATGGTTGAATGATCAATATCAGAATCAAGACTTCCTTCTCGATAACAACTCTTTAGTACATCCCATAATGCAATTTTATGATCATGCAGTAACTGTATACATTGTTCATAATTGAGCCCTTTATCGACATTAAATAATTGATATATAACGGGCCAAAAACTATTACGCGAATGTGCATAGTATTGCTGTTCTTGAAGAGATTTTTGTCCAGGCATTGAACCTAGTATCAGAATTGTTGCATTAGATTTTGAAATAGGAGGGAAGCCGGTACTGGTAGTCATTAGACAAGGTTAAATTTATAGAATAGAAGATACAACTATCATTTGTATGCTCCTGCCATTACGTCCCTGTAAATAAAAAAAGGCCTCGTTAGAGGCCTTTTTCATGAGTTATGAACAAACTAAACCAATAATGGAGCAATTACCAAACTAACAATTGCCATTACATTGATCAGAATATTCATTGAAGGGCCTGAGGTATCCTTTAATGGATCACCGACAGTATCACCAACAACAACAGCAGCATGAAGAGACGTACCCTTACCACCGAGATTACCTTTCTCAACATATTTCTTGGCGTTATCCCATGCTCCACCGGCATTCGCCATCATTAATGCCATCATCACACAGCAGATTAATGCACCACCTAACATGCCGCCTAATGCTTGTGGTCCTAGACCAAAGCCAACGATAACAGGGGCAAGTACAGCGAGTGCACCAGGTGCAATCATTCGTTTTAATGCAGCACGTGTAGCAATATCAACACAACGTGCAGTATCTGGTTTAGCTGTCCCTTCCATCAAGCCAGGGATCTCTTTGAACTGACGACGAATTTCCTTAATCATATCGAAAGCTGCATCGCCAACCGCAGTCATGGTCATAGAACTTACCAAAAATGGAAAGATACCACCAAGGAACATACCGCAAAGCACCAGAGGATCATTGATTTGCAAAATGAAATTTTCATGATGCAGTGATACCTTTTCAATGTAAGCACTGATTAATGCTAAAGCAGCCAATGCGGCAGCACCGATTGCGAAACCTTTACCAATTGCAGCTGTTGTATTACCAACTTCATCAAGTGAATCAGTAATCTCACGGGTTTCTTTACCTAGTCCGGCCATTTCTGCAATACCACCAGCGTTATCAGCAACGGGACCATAAGCATCAATAGCCATGGTAATGCCTACGGTACTTAACATACCGACAGCTGCTATGCCGACACCGTATAAACCGGCAAAATGACTGGCAGTTAAGATAATGCCGCAAATAGTCAATACAGGAATAGCGACTGATTGCATGCCAGTAGCAAGACCACTGATCATGACCGTTGCAGGACCTGTTTCACCATCTTGTGCAATCTTCCTAACAGGTGCGCCGCCAGTGTAATACTCGGTAACAAGACCTATGATGATACCGCCAATTGCGCCTGAGATTACAGCGACCCAAACATTTACCGAAGCACCTAAGTAACAAATCAATACATATGCAGCGATTATAAAAATAATAGATGAACCCATCGTACCGATACGCAATGCAGTTTCAGGACTTTTAGCAGAGAAGAGTTTTACTGAATAAATACCTATCATCGAACAGATTAAACCAATAGAAGCTAATGCCAGTGGCATAAAGGTAAGTGTATTTACATCGCCCTCAGGCGCTAAATCAAAAACAGCGGCTGAAGTCATTGTCGCTGCCAAGGCAATTGTTGCGATCATAGAACCACAGTAAGATTCAAAAATATCAGAGCCCATACCGGCAACGTCACCAACGTTATCACCAACGTTATCCGCAATTACACCAGGATTACGTGGATCATCTTCAGGTATGCCGGCTTCAATTTTACCAACAAGGTCAGCCCCAACGTCGGCACTCTTGGTAAAAATACCACCACCTACACGTGAGAATAGTGCGACAGAAGATGCACCCATAGCAAAACCTTCAATCGCATGAATTGTGTGCATATCACCAGCGAAGAAATAATAAAGAATACCAACACCTAATAAGCCCATTGCAGCTACAGTCAAGCCCATAATAGAGCCGCCGAAGAAGGCAATACTCAAAGCTTCAGCTGCGCCTTTAGTATTTGCAGCAACTGTTGTTCGTACGTTGGCGTGAGTTGCTGTATACATGCCCCAATAACCTGCTGAACCTGAGCAAACTGCACCAAGCAAAAAGGCCAATGCGGTATTCATGCCTAAATCAGATGCAGCAATAGCGGTAATACACACAACACAGAAACCTGCCAAAATCTTATATTCACTGTTCATGAAGACCATAGCGCCAAGGTGAATGGCATCGGCGATTTCTTTTAATTTGCCATCACCAGCAGGTGATTTTTTTATGTTCATAAATACTAGAAATGCGGCGAAAAGGCCGAACAAACCCAAGCCAATGGGTATAAAAGCGGTTGAGATCATGGAAAAGTCCTCTTGATTAACTGACTATATCGTTATTATTGAGCTGAGTGATTATAATAATTATGTCGCTCCCCGGGGCATTCTTATACCGATATCCAGACTTTCTGTAAAGGCATGTCTCTGGAAAGCAGCTTATTTTCGACCTCTCCGGGAATTCTTTTGTGCAAAGCGCAGTATTCTCTATAATCATTACTCTTAATCCCTCCAGAATTGGAAGATATTTATGAGTTATCCATCAATCAGACGGTACATTCAGTTTCTTATGGTTTTTTTCATTTGTTTGCCTGTCGCTGCTGAATCAGTACGGGAATTTCATCAGCGTAAATGTAGTGAGGGTATAAGTGAAAGCTGCGAACGGGCATCAGCCATGCTCGAAGGAGAGCAGCATGCAGACCGAATTGTTGAATTGGGCGATATCTTTGCAGTAAATGTCGATCGATCAGCGAGAGAAGAAGAAAACAAACCGATATTGAAGCAAGCTTATCTTGATGTAATTGATGATTATTTCAAACAAGAATCTGAGAAGGGATTAAAACTCACTGTAGCAAATGACATGCTTGAACTTTGTGCTGAGCATTTCCATCATTATTGGCGCAATCGAAAAATGTGGTGGCCAACGACTGATGACGGTAAGCCGGATTGGTCAACAATCTATTATTATATTGTGGAGCATTATTATGGTTACTGCTTACGCTCTGTCCAATAACTGCTGCGTTTCAAAAAGTGGTAAACCCATCACGCCACTATAACTTCCTTCCAATCGTTCTATAAAAACAGCTGCTTTGCCTTGAATAGCATAGCCACCGGCTTTACCAATAGGTTCGTCGGTATTACAGTAATTCTCAATTTCTTTTTTGCTTAAGGATTTGAATGTAACTTTGCTTATGCTAATTTTAGTTTGTTCCTGAGTATTGATTACAGTGACAGCAGATAGTACTTCATGAGTTTTGCCTGATAATCTTGTTAACATTGTAATCGCGTCATTTCTATTTTCAGCTTTGCCTAAAATTTCTCCGTCCAGAACAACAGCGGTGTCTGCGGCTAAAACAGGAATATTTTTTTTAAGTAATGCTTTTCCTGCGCGCGCTTTTTCTATAGCGATACGACAGACGTAATCTTCCGGCATTTCATTTTCATTCCAGCTCTCATTTATATCAATATCAATAACTTCATGCTCAACACCAATTTGTTCAAGCAGTTCACGGCGACGTGGTGATCGGGAAGCAAGTATAATTTTCATGATTAATCTTTTTCTACTCCGCCGAATTCTTCAACTATTTCATTTATGAATTCGTGTAACTGTAAAACCATAACAGCAAAATCTTGATCAAACTGTGTTGTTCTATCATCTGCTTCGCCTTCTGCTTGTTCCTGTATGATTTCTTCAAAACGCAAACGTTTGATAACAAAATCATCAGACAGAACAAAACGAATTGCCTCACGCCAGATCATTGCGAGCTGTGTAACACGTTTGCCCGCTTTTAAATGACTTAAAACTTCAGCACTTTCGAGTTCCTGATTTTTACAACGAACGATATTTTTACTTTCGCGTGGATTCTGTAATTCACATTCATTATCAAGCTCAAATGTTTTTGGAGCAGTATCTTGCAACCAATGTGTCATGATATTCGCCGCATCACCATGGCATTTTAATGGCACAACAGGAAGGCTGCCTAAAGTCGCGCGCAGATGATCCATAAATTCTTCTGCTTTATTAGAGCTGGCAGAATCAATGATTAACATTTTATGTTTAGGATCGAAGTAAGCATAAACTAAGTATGAACGTGTTAAAGCGCGTGGTAATAAAGAATGAATCACATCTTCTTTAAGTGTACGTTTTTCCTGTCGATAAATAGCACGCGTTTGTTCTTGTTCAAAATCGAGCACCTTCTCTTCAACAACTTCATTAACAGCAGCAGGAGGTAAAATCTTTTCCTGCTTACGTGCACAAATCATAACGTAACCACTAGTACTATGTGTATACAGTTCACTGTTCTTGCCTAAGGGCGGTACCCAGCCATATTTGGAAAAATCCATATTGGCACAAGGGCTGAAGTTTTGTTCTGCTAATGCTGCTTCTAGCGTTTCAGGTGAAATATCAATGTCTTTAGTAAGTCGATAAATACGAAGGTTTTTGAACCACATAATTAGTTATTGTTGTTATGTTATGAAAAAAAAGAAAACGGATTATGGCGCACATGAAGTTGAGCAACAAGCAAGAAAATTGCGATGAAGACTCATAACCAGAGGCCAAATATGTTAATCTATTGATAATAGTCGTATTTGAGTAAATTGAAGTGAAGAAATCACCCGTCAAAAAATTAATGGAGAGTCATAAAGAACTTATCCATTCAGAAATGATGAAAGTCACATCGCATGTGCAAAGAGAAGATAAAGACAAAATATGGCTGATTAATACCGTAACAGTAGAAGGTTACGATGTACCGTTCAGGTTCAGAAGAAAAAAACAATATCGAAACCTCGAAGGTGCATTTGTGAATATGACGTATTATCCAGTCGTTGAGAATGTCGGTGGATTTGATATTGAGATGATGAATGTTGTGAGGATTAAGAGATCATAAACATATTGATTCGTCTTTCCCGCGTACGCCTACATGGATGTAGGTGGTAGAGTCGAGTCTGGAACAGAGACCGAGACGGGAATCCAGTGAATAAAGCAGTCTTCCTTATCCTCAGGAATGGCAACAAAAAACGGATAGGGTTAATAATAGGGAGAATAAATCATGACAAAACGTGCACTG
>JBFIIJ010000030.1:0-13367 GCA_041601315.1 Gammaproteobacteria bacterium | reverse complement strand
TTTAAGCGATCTAAATCAAGCGAAAAGTTTAGTTAAAAAACTGACAGTTCTTGCCAGTTTAAGACCAGGACATTTAAAACCCGTGATTGCATTGTTATTAGGTTTAACTGATCCAGTAGTAGGTTTATCTATGGGTAAGACAGCAGAAATACTTGCTAGTCGATTCGGAATAAGTCGGGATGAGATGGATGCCTTTGCTGTTAGAAGCCATCAGCGATTAGCTGCGGCACATACCGATGGCAATCTGGATGAAATTGAAGTTATCTATGATGACGATGGTAAGTCTTATGATTTTGATGATGGTGTACGACCCGATAGTAATCCTGAATCGCTGGCGAAATTAAGACCTGTTTTTGATCGGCCTCATGGATTAGTAACAGCGGGTAATAGTGCGCAAGTTAGTGATGGTGCGTCATGGTTATTGTTGGCCAGTGAAGAAGCTGTTAAGCAATATAAACTGGAACCACTCGGGCGTATTGTTGATTGTGCCTGGTCAGGATTGACGCCATCGCAAATGGGACTGGGGCCGGCATATGCAGCCTCATTGTTAATGACAAACAATAAACTTGGTATTGGCGATATTAATTATTGGGAAATTAACGAGGCCTTTGCCACACAGGTTTTGGCTTGTGTGCGAGCAATGGCAGATAAAGAATTTTGTAAAACAGAATTAAATAGAAGCAGTGCTATCGGAGAGATTAACCAGGACTATCTTAATGTAGATGGTGGCGGTATTAGTTTAGGGCATCCGGTTGGTGCGAGTGGTGCTCGAATCGTGCTTCATTTATTAAAAACGTTACAACGAACAGATTCGAAAAGGGGTATTGCTTCTTTATGTATCGGTGGTGGACAGGGCGGAGCCATGCTGCTGGAGAATACTAATGTCTAGTAAGAAAAAGGATTTACAAACAAAAAAATATCAACATATTTTTGTTGAACGTGATGTAGATGGCATAGCATGGTTAAACTTTGATCAAGCGACCAGTAGTGCCAATGTATTAACAGCAGAAATGTTTGTCGATCTTGATGCTGCGTTAGATGACATTATTAAAAACCCACCCTCCGGGTTAGTTTTTTTATCATCTAAAAAATCCGGTTTTATAGCAGGCGCTGATGTTAATGCGTTTACACGCATAGATACCGAAACTCAGGTAAAGGAATTGATCGAAACAGGTCAATCTATGTTTAATCGAATAGAAGGACTTGCTGTACCGACAGTTGCTTTAATTCATGGGTTTTGTCTTGGTGGTGGTCTGGAATTATCATTGGCATGTGACTATCGTATTGCATGTGAAGATGAGTCGGCGCGCATAGGTTTACCGGAAGTGCTATTAGGTATTCATCCTGGCTTTGGTGGGAGCGTTAGGTTGATACGACTGATAGGTGTGCTATCTGCTATGCCGCTGATGTTATCCGGACGAAGTCTGGATGCGCGCAGGGCAAAACGCCTTGGTATTGTCGATCAAGCCGTCCCGCGGAGACATATAAAATCTGCCGCGATAAAGTTAATCAAAAACAAACCCGTATTAAAGCGCATAAGTTTATTGTCAACATTGGCAAACACATCTTTGGCTCGACCGTTGATAGCAAAAATTATAAAAAAACAAACGGCGAAAAAAGTTAACAAAAAATACTACCCTGCTCCATTTGCGTTAATTGATTTATGGGAACATAAGGGCGGTAACGATACCGCAATGATGAAAGGCGAAGCGGATTCGATTGCGAAATTATTTATGCACCCAACTGCCAAGCGCTTGGTAAGAGTGTTTACATTACAAGATAAATTAAAAGGATTAGGTGTTAGTAAAAAAAGTGATTTTGAGCCTAAACACGTTCATGTGATAGGAGCGGGCGTGATGGGTGGTGATATTGCTGCCTGGTGTGCATTAAAAGGAATGCATGTGACCTTACAGGATCGAGAACCTCAATATATTGGTCCGGCAATTCGGCGTGCAAATAAATTGTTCAAGCGACGATTAAAAAACAAATATGAACTACAAGCCGCTGTCGATAGATTGATTCCTGATCATAAAGGTTATGGTGTTGAACATGCTGATGTTGTCATCGAAGCGATTATTGAAAACCTTGATGCAAAGGTAACGTTGTATAAAGATATAGAGCCTCGCTTAAAAACAAACGCTGTTTTAGCAACAAATACATCAAGCATACCTCTGGAAAACCTTGCAAAGTATCTTGAACGGCCTTCGCGATTAATCGGGCTGCATTTTTTTAATCCGGTTGCAAAAATGCAATTAGTTGAAGTCTTAAGAACAGAAACAACGGATCAAAACCAGCTTCAAAAAGGTATGGTTTTTACTCGAGCTATTGATCGTTTGCCATTACCCGCAAAAAGCGCTCCGGGATTTTTAGTCAATCGTATATTGTTACCCTATTTACTAGAAGCAGTTGAGTTACTTAATGAAGGTGTTCCCGCAACCTTTATAGATAAAGCAGCAACCAACTTTGGTATGCCAATGGGGCCAATACACCTTGCCGATGCTGTTGGTCTGGATATCTGTCATTCTGTCGCACAAATATTATCAGATGCTTTGGATATGCATATGCCTGACCTGTTATCCGAGATGATAGAAGAAGGACGCTTGGGTGTTAAGTCAGGTAAGGGATTTTATACATATAAAAAAGGTAAGCCTTTAAAAGATAGAAATAATAATGAATCAACATTAACCGAACAAGAAGTTCAGGACAGAATGATATTACGGTTGTTAAATGAAAGTGTTGCCTGTTTACGTGAAGGTATTGTTGATGAAGCGGCATTATTAGATGCCGGCATGATCTTTGGAACAGGCTTCGCTCCATTCCGAGGTGGACCAATACATTATCTGGAAGATCGAGGTATTACTGAAACACACCAGCAATTGGAACAACATGAACAACGTTATGGAAAACGATTCACTCCGGATCCTGGCTGGAAAGATTTACACGCCTATCTATAATTTCTGTTTTCGGCTGCAATAAAACGGATATCAATAAAAGTCACCATTTATCCCGCACCCATTCTATAAATAAAAGCAATGACTGCATCAACAACCATTTCGGGTCGTTAGTCGCATAATAACATTCCAACCACACATAGGACGGAGACGTTTATTTTTCATGTTTACTATGATTTGATAGATTATAGTATGGTAAATATTGATTAATAAATATCAAAAAAATAATGAATACTAAACGCATTCTTGTTTTTCAACATCTCCGTATAGAACATCCGGGCATATTTCGAGACTTCTTTAAAGATGACGGTTTTGAAGTCGTGACCATTGAACTGGATGAAGGCGAATCAATTCCTGACTTAAACGATTTCGATGCCTTGTGGGTCATGGGTGGGCCGCAAGATGTATGGCAAGAAGAAAGATATCCCTGGTTGCTTGAAGAGAAAGTCGCAATAAGAAAAGCCGTTAATGAATTGAAAATGCCTTATGTCGGGATTTGTCTTGGTCATCAATTACTCGCGGATGCTTTAGGTGGTGAAGTTGGGCCGGGTGATGAAACGGAAGTGGGTATTATGCAAATTCACAAAACTGATGCAGGCAAACAAAGTTCTTTTTTAAAAAATATGTCCGATACAATGGATTGCTTGCAATGGCATGGCGCTGAAGTTAAGGCCGCACCTGCAGGAATGAATGTTTTATCTTCGTCAGAACTTTGTGGTATTCAATCGTTGTCATTAGGAACTCAAGTTTTTACGACGCAGTATCACCAGGAAATTATTCCTTCAACTGTTTCCGACTGGAGCGATATTCCTGCATATAAAAATGCACTGGATAAAGTATTGGGTGAGAACGCGGCAGAGAAGCTTGAAAAGAAAGCGCTAGAATATATGGATGATTTTAATAATACTGCCAGACAATTTTATGAAAACTGGAAGTCAGTTGTCTTTTAATTTGCATGAATAATGAAATAAACAATGTTCAATCTCCTTGTATAAGAAATTGTTGTTTGAATGAAAAGGATATTTGTTTGGGCTGTTTTAGAAGTTTGTCGGAAATATTAGTCTGGGGACAGGCAAGTAGTGATGAGCGAAATGTTATTTTAACAAACGCTAAAGAAAGAGCTAAAGCAGTGAATACGCATTAACTGTGAGTAAGCGAAATAAAAGTTATTTTTTTAATTCTTTATTTAATAGTTTATCTTTTCTGCGTGATTCAGCGGCCAGTTCTTTTTTATATTCGATCAGTTGATTCATTAACTTCGTATTACTGGTAGCTAATATTTCTGCAGCGAGTAACCCCGCATTTTTACCTGAACCAATTGCAACCGTTGCAACAGGAACGCCACCTGGCATTTGAACAATTGATAGTAATGAATCCATGCCACTTAACGCATCAGTTTTAACTGGAACGCCAATCACCGGTAATGCTGTTTGGCTAGCTACCATACCAGGTAAATGAGCAGCGCCGCCGGCACCAGCGATAATCACTTTTAGTCCTTTTTTATGAGCACTCTTTGCATAGCGAGACATATCGTCAGGTGTACGGTGAGCGGAGATAACATGTACTTCATGAGGGATAGAAAACTGAGTACAAATTTCTGCGGCAGTTTGTAATGTCGGCCAGTCAGAGTCACTGCCCATAATGATGCCTACTAATGGTTTTTCTTTAGTTTTCATTTTTGTGCTCCGAAACGAATACATTGTGCTGCGCGAGTTGCAACATTTTCTGCTGCCTCGATTGTTTCACCTAATGCAGTGATGTGTCCCATTTTACGTCCAATGTTGGTTGTTGCTTTACCATAAATATGAATATGTGCACCATCAACTTTCAGTGCTTCATCTATTCCGACCGGATAACCCGTACCTTGTTCTTCACCTAACAAATTAATCATAACTGCTGCTGGCGCTATCATTTTGGTGGAACCTAAAGGCATCCCGATTATAGCGCGAACATGATTTTCAAACTGAGAACATTCGCAGGCTTCAATGGTGTAGTGTCCGGAGTTATGTACTCTGGGCGCCATTTCATTAAGGATAATCTGTTTATCTTCTGTGATAAACATTTCAACGCCGATTGAACCAACACCATCAATTGTCGTGACAGCCTTGCGTGCTAATTCAATCGCTTTGTCTGCAAGTTCATTATTAATACGAGCTGGCGCACGAACGATGTGACAAATGTGATCTTTTTGTACGGATTCAACAACCGGGTAGTTAACCATTTCGCCATCAATTCCACGAGTGACCATGACGGCTAGTTCACCGGTGAAGTTACAAAAGCCTTCAACGTATAGTTCACGATGATCACCATCCAGTTTTGCCCATGCTTCGTCAATGTCTTTTGCAGAATCAAGAGTCGCATTCCCTTTTCCATCGTAACCATTACGACGGGCTTTTAAAACTAATGGCCAGCCCAGAAGCTCAGCTTGTTGTTTTATTTCTTCGCGAGAATTAACCGCTGCGAAAGGCGTTACTGAAATACCTGCATCACTTAGGGCTTGTTTCTGCGTTAATTTATCCTGAACCATGCCTATCGTTGCTGATCCTGGATACAAGCGATGTCCGGCATCTTCAACTGTTTTTAAACTGTTGGCATCGACAAACTCATTTTCCAATGAAACGACATCAACTTTGTCTGCGAGTTTAAGTAAATTCGTTGGATCATCCCAATCGCCATAAAAGATGTCGGCAGCAAGACATGCTGCTGGTGTGTTTTCAGTTTTTTCCAGAATGATAATTTCGCAACCAAGTTCCATTGCAGGAAGCGCAGTCATTTTTGCGAGTTGGCCACCACCTACAATTCCTATGCGATGCCCACTGGCAAGGTGCTTATTTATAATTTTGTTATTAGTGTTCGCCATGCGTGATTATATAAGCAATTGTAAAAAAGCCGGCGAATTTAGCATAAAGCCGATGTTAAATCTGTAGTTTTGCCTATAAATCTGTATTTCAGCTCGAGTAAATCATAACTTGGATTTAGGAGGATATAACAAATGGGCTCTAGTTAATGTTGGTTAAAAGAAACCAATTTATTGGTTAATTGTAACCAATTATCCAATTATCATGAGTCATGAAATCATTGAAGGAAATATGTAACTAATTGAATGTATTGATTAAATAGCTGTTTTTGTAAGAGTGGCACACGCCCTGCATTATTAGAATTAAGAAATTAAGGTTCACCCTGAACTTTCTAACATTTAACTTAATATGAGGAATACGACAATGAAATGGGAAACTCCTGAATATAGCGACATCCGTTTTGGTTTTGAAGTCACAATGTACATCAACAACAAGTAAGACTTCCTTCTCGAAGACTAAAAAGGGACCGTAAGGTCCCTTTTTTTATGCGTACAGGATGTACGTATGTCGCGGGTGCATGGGATGCACAAGAGCGGCGTTTTTCGGATCTGCAATCCACTAAAAAATTGTCAATTATGAGCAACGAAATTTACATAAGATGTAATTGATCTTCACTAATACAACGATTTCGTCCGCTTTCTTTCGCTTTATACAGAGCTTTGTCTGCTCGTTTAAAGACAGTATCCAGATTATCTTTTCCCTTCACCTGAGCAAGACCGCAAGAAATAGTAATGCCCACCGTTTTGTCGCCATATTGAAAACTACATCGTTCGATACTTTCTCTTAATGTTTCAGCAACTGTAATAGCAGCAGATAAGTCCGTTTCCGGCAGGATTAAAGCAAATTCTTCACCGCCATAACGGCAAAAATAATCGCTTTTTCTTATTTTTGAAGCACATTTTTTAGCAATAGTACGTAATACAATATCACCTGCTTTATGGCCATAGGTGTCATTCACAACTTTAAATTTATCAATATCAACCAGACAAAGTGTCAAATTATTATTGTATCGTTGCCATCGTTGGTATTCGCTGTTTATGCGTTCATCAAATGCCATACGATTAGGTATACCTGTAAGAGCATCGTTATAAGCCTTGTTTCTTTCAACTTCTATACATTTTCTGAGTTTTTCGGTTTCTTCTTCCATGCTACCAAGACGGTCGACTAGTTCTTTGTGGTGATTGTCAGATTTTCTTTTTCTGTTTTGTTCTACATGGATAAATTGATCCATGTTGCTTTGTAAAACTTCAATTCGTGTATTGATAGTTTTTTTAATGTCTTCAATTGTGTCAGCATCATTTACACCAGATTGAATTAACTCGATTTGTTTTTCCATTTCAGAATTAAGCGTAACAGAGTTTGAAAACGATTCGTTTTCGAGTGACTCTATGTCTGCTATCTGTAAAGTAATTTCATTTAATTGACTGGTTACCTTTTTCAGGAAGCTTTCAGTTTCATTTAATTCAGACTGAATTTCCATATAGGCGTTACTGATTGTCAGCGATATGCGACGTAATAGAGTGCCCGTGTTTGCTCCTTCTTCACGTTGTTCAAGCTGTTGTTTAAGTGTGTCTAGTTTTGCTTGCGATTTACCAGGTATTGTTATCCAGTCAAGCAAGGTGAGTAGGTTTTCTACATTAAATTCAGTATCGACTGTATCAGTAGTCTTCTGTTCGGTTTTTTTATTATCTTGATTACTTGTTCGTGCATTAATTTTTTCTATACATTGATTTATAGCTTTTAATTTTTCTTGTTCACTATTGAGAGCGATTGACTTCTTGCACAAAGCAGCTAGTGACGGTTCTGTACTCTGGTCATCAGAAAGCTTTTTCAGGAAAACTTTAAATGTATCGGGCTTTTGTTTATCTTGAACCGAGGAATTATTTATATTTACGATAACTTCGTTAATCGATTTTAGTTGAGAGCTTGGGCTCACAGAGTCACTTTTTAAATCGTTACTGATTTCATTAACTTTGTTTGAATATCGTTCAAATTGATTATTGTCGGATAATAATTGAACCACGTTATGAATTAACGCGTTAGTTCTAGACTGATCTGTGTCTTTTTCTTTCTTATGTTTTAGGATGGCTTGGACTAACGCATCAATTTCTTTTTGAGGAATGTTATCGTTAGATTGTTTTAATGCTTCTTTCAGATCTAGAAGCTTCTTGTCGAGAATGTCATTCGAGCCCTGAAATGCGAAGGTCAGTCTTAATACGGTTTTTAAAATATCTTGCTGTTGTTTGGACCACTCTTTTTCTTTTACATCGAGCTCTTTTATGACCTGAGCATATTGTTTTTTCCAGTCTGCTTCTGAGTCAGTATTATTTTCTTGTGACAACATCGATGACACCCGGCAATTAGATTAATCATGGTGCAGGCGCTGTTTTAGTATGATGTTATTCCTGCCAGAAAACTGACAGGAATAACCAAGGATTAAATCTCTAAGAGTAATTTATTCGCTTTCAGTGCTTGCTCTCTCTTTATCGACGAGAGAGTCTGTAATCTTTAGCACATTTTCAAAACTACCAGCTGTAGATCCGCTGACCATATATTTGCCGTTAACAATAATGGCTGGTACGCCGGTGAGTTTGTAGCGTTGGCCCATGACATAGGCTTGTTTGGCTTTGATATCGATCTCTTCAGATCCATAAATTTTTAAGAATTCGTTCTTATCTACGCCTTGAGCGACAAAAAATTTCTTCATTGCAGAATCATCATGAATCTTTTTCTTTTCCTTATGGATTGCATCAAATAAAGGGCCATGGATTTTATCAAGAATGCCTAGTTTTTCTGCTGTGTAAAATGCTTTGGCATGAGGGATCCAGTTTTTATTAAAGATGCCAGGCATGCGTCTAAAAGTGACATCATCTGCCAGTTTAGGTAGCCACTCACGTATGTATGGCTCAAAGTCATAACAATGGGGGCAGGCATACCAGAATACTTCCAGTACTTCGATCTTGTCGCCGGTCTGGGTTGGTTGTGCCGGACTGATTGTATTATAGCCATCTGCTGCATAAGCTTGATTGCCTAACACTAAGAGTAAAGAAAGCGAGATATAACGGATTAATTTTTTCATGTTTATCCTTAATATTTTTATAATTGTCGAAATATAGTCGGGTTGAACCCTAAAGGGTTAGACAGCCAGATCCGCATTTTACGTCAAATTAAACAGGAATTTTTAGTGTAATCCCTGAATATATTCTGAAACGGCTTCTATTTGTGCATTTGTCATAGGGCCTGCAATGGAACGCATTACATTACTTGCATCATTACTACGTTCTTCGGATTTAAACGCCTTTAATTGAATAATGGTGTATTCGGCATGTTGCCCTGAGAGCGAAGGGTAAAGTGCACCCGGGTTGCCGGCCCCTGCTGGTCCGTGACAAGCCATACAGGCAGGAATGCCGGCTTCTGCATCACCGGCTCGATAGATTTGTTGTCCTGAAGCGATTAGGTCAGGTTTTGCTGATCCAGGCTTTGCTTTTTGGCTAGAAAAGTATGCAGCCAAATCTGCCATGTCTTGATCGCTTAAGGAGGCAACCATAGGCGCCATTTGAGCATTGACACGTTTGCCGTCCTTGAAGTCTTGCAATTGTTTAACAATATACTCAGCATGTTGCCCTGCAAGCTTTGGCCAAACCGGGTTTAAACTATTGCCGTCGATATTATGACAAGCAGCACAAGTTTGGGAGAGTGTTTTACCTTTCACTGGGTCGCCGGCATAGCTATAACTAGAAGCAAGCATAAATAAGCTGATGATCGTTAAATAATAGATTTTCATAATTCGAATTCCTTTAGATAATGCCGAATGAGTCTATAAACTCATAGTATGATTATTTTTCAAGTCTATGTCCTGTAACTTGTAAGAGTAATTCATCAGGCCATAATCTTCAAAAACATAATAATTATATGCAACATGAATACCTGATATAGATGGAGAATCCGTTATAAATATAGAGCAAAAATTAGCAAATGGTTGGTATAGCCGCCTTGAGTTCAGGTTAGGCGTTGCAGCAATAAAACAACTTCCAGATGATATTGGTGCTGAGGTCGCTTTTTCCGGACGATCAAATGTTGGTAAATCAAGTGTCATTAATAAAATAACGAATCGTCGCGGTCTGGCCAGAATTAGTAAATCTCCGGGCAGAACCAGAGAATTGAATTACTTTTCTTACGATGAGAATACACATCTCGTTGATTTGCCAGGATATGGATATGCCAAGGTTAATGTTGAAATGCGCGATGCGTGGGCAAAATTGATAGAGCGTTACTTACGTGAAAGGCAGTCCTTACAAGGCGTTTTTCTGATTATGGATGTAAGGCACCCGATGGGAAAGTTTGATCAATTAATGCTGGATTACTGTAAGACGTGCAGTTTGCCACTACATGTACTTTTGAATAAAGCAGATAAATTATCAAAAAATGCCGGGAATAAAGTGTTGGCAGAAGTTCGCAGAGAACTGGTTAATGTTGATGCAAGTTTGCAGTTATTTTCCGCTTTAAAAGGCACGGGATTAGATGAAGCTCGCCAAAAATTGGCTGATTGGCTGTATCCAGGTTGAATAAATCACAGATATAAAAAAGTGACCCCGGCTGGTTTTGGGAGAAATGAATTCGCATCCGGGGTCAAATATTCCCAGCTGGGGAAAGCTGGGTGTTTTTTCTGCCTAAGGGGAGGAAAGGCAAGAAAAAGTACTACAAAAGGTTAGAACACAAGTACCAGCTTGAGTTCCCAGAATAAACACTTTGTCAATAAAAAAATTTGTTTATACACAGCTAGCTCACATAGGCTTTTTGTCACTTTGACACTATTTAGCCGATAGTCCGAAGACAAATAATAATGGTGTAACTTACTGAATATAATAACTATATTAGCAGCTGGTTAATTTTTAACAGTTTTGTAATATTTGAGATAGTGGTGCTATTTGCGGCAATGTGTGCGCACTTCTTCCACAGAGTTATCCACAGAAAATGTGGATAAAAAATGAAGTTTAAATAGAGCATATAGTTAACTCAGAAAGCTCGAAATGAAGTTAAGAGTTGTATTGAAATTTCAAGAAAGCAAGCTCTATTTTGCTACTCAACAACCTTAATTAGTTCTCCTTTTTGCGGTTCGCCATCAGGATATTTTGCATTCAATAATCGTAATTGTGATTCAGCATGGTTTTCTATCGATGACTGTTTAGCGAGACTCGAAAAACGTGTCTCATTATCGGCCTGAATGACTTTTAGTCGTAAGGGTTTAGCCAGTATTCTTTCGTTTTCTGCGAGTGCTTGAAAGCTTTTGGCAGTGTCTACGATAGTTTGGTCATATTTACTTAATTCTTTTGCTGCTTTGCTTGTCCCGGCAATAATATAAGCACGCTGGCCAAAATAGATTACGGTGAAACGTGTTGGACGTGAGCCTTCACTACTGGTGATAACTGATATACCTGTATGTGCTTCCAGTCCATTTATATTCAAACTTGCTTCATTATCTAGATTATTTAATCCCATGCGTTGAATCATAAAATTTCTGGGTGACATCTTTTTATTAATATCTTCAGCACCGATTTGAATCACCGCGCCACCGCCAGGTGCCGTTAATAAAATTCGATCAGGCAGGTTTGTGACATTCCATTTTTCTGGAAATGTCATGGAAAAACCAAGTTCTTCATGGAAAAAACGACGGCCGCGTAAAATCCCTTCGTGTGGGCTATCGCCATAAATAAGTTTGTCCATATATGCCATGTAATCTTCATGACCGACATAATTGGCAGAAGCTGTTTTTTCGCTCAACGTTCGTGCTGTGCTAACAACTTCTTGTAGTCGTGTATCATTATCAGGGTGAGTAGAAAATACACCGTGATAGATTCTGGGCTCCCTTCCTTCAGATTGAGCTACTTCCTTTTCAAAAACTTCCTGATTTTTTAATACGCCGATGACATCTAACATTGCTGCCGGGTTGTAACCAGTTTTCGCCAGATACTCCGCACCAAGTCGATCAGCTTCCAGTTCGTGTTCTCGTCCATATCCTCGCAGTAAAGCGGCACCAAATAGCTGTGCTAGCTGGCTTGTTGATTGGTTCATGCCCGGTATAAAAATAGAACCTAATGCAATTCCGAAACTGGTTAATTGGTTAGCGCTGTATTGTTGAACAGAATGACGAGCAGTGACATGCCCTACTTCGTGACCTAAAACTGCTGCAAGTTCTGCTTCCGATTTTAAATAAGCCATTAAGCCGCGGGTTATGTATATATATCCTCCAGGTAAGGCAAAAGCATTTACTTCTTTGCTATCCAGTACTGTGAAGCGATAAACCAGATTGTTTCGATGGCTATTGATGGCGACTTTTTCACCAATGTTTTGAACGTATGTCTGTAAGGCAGGATTTTCATAAATACTATATTGCTGTAGTACTTCCTGATTTGTTTTACGGCCTAATGCAATCTCGTCACTTTCAGATAAAAGTACAAGATCCTGTTTTCCTGATACTGGATTAACGGCACATGAACTCAATAAAGAGAAAATTAACAAATAAACAGGGATTAAATATTTCGTTTTCATAATTTTTAAGACAGTCTTCAGAAAGGATCGGTTCCTTGTTATTTAATCTAATATATTTAAATCAAGCTTATGTCTAATACTCATCCGTAATTGTTTATTATTTTTGTATAACCAGCCGTTAGCTTCAACTGTTTTTCCACGTAATGACATTAAATCATTTTTATTAAAATAATCTAAATCAGCTTTGTGGATACGTAGAGCAACATTATTTTTCAGACTAATCCATAGTGATGAACGACTTTCGGAGACCTTTGTTACTTTGCCTGAAATAAAGTAAAAACCCTTTTCAGAACCGGATAAGGTAGAAACGTCATGAGTCTTATATCGTGACATTGCCCAAAGACCACGTTTTTCTTTCTTTGCACTTAACGAGGCATCGTTATAGCAGTTTACCAAAGAAAGGTTTGGAGCAATTCTAAGCGGCATAGCTAAACCTTGCCTAAGTAACTCGGCCTGTATATTTGAACCATCAACCAGATAAATATGGGCGAGAGTTCGACCGTATTTGTCCAAGCGTTCTTTTCCATATAAAAGTTGAATGTTCGATTGATGATCGAGTAATTGAATTAGATGTTGTCGTGCTAATTCAGCGCCTGGTTCAGAGGCTTTCTTGTTATTGTGGCTTATTTCAGGAGTATTAATCCCTATTAATCGAATGTGTCTGTTATCAGTTAATACGACAGTATCACCATCAATCACATATTTAACGCTGACTTCTTCATCGTAGTGAGCGCTTACACAATTTGCAGCTTGACTTGAATAAGCGAAACTTTGTGCGCTAAATAAAAATAAACTTACAAGCATAAAAAAACGCCCTATTAGGACGTTTTTTTGGGATAAATAAATCAAAATCAATTGATTATGATGACATGCCGTATTTCTTACGAAATTTATCGACTCGACCTGCAGTATCTAGCATTTTTTGCTTACCAGTGTAAAAAGGATGGCATTCAGAACACACGTCAAGATGGAGTTCACCGCCATGCGTAGAGCGGGTTTTGAAGGTATT
>JBFIIJ010000029.1:0-13461 GCA_041601315.1 Gammaproteobacteria bacterium | reverse complement strand
TTGAGGAGGAGTCCATATACGGACATTACGCTTGAATGGTATTTCTTTGTTTAGGTAAACAAAAAGCAAGTATGTAAGCTATAACAACACCACATAATATTATCAATGACGAAATTTTAGCTTCCGCAATAGCTGTAACAAATTCATTCTGATCAGAATTAAATGTTTTCTCTATGTAGAAAGGCAAGCCAATCAAAAATACAGACAATATTATTCCCGCTAACAGCTCTAATGTACGATGATAATTAAATCCATTAAGCCTAATTAAGTATGTGCCACGCCAATTTAGTAAAAATACAAAAAGAAATATAGCAATGAATTTTATATTAATGAGAATAATGTATAAGTAATAACTGCTTTCAATAGTGACTAAGGGAGGTATTAGTTTTTCAAACCCTCCTAAAATTAAATGAAGCACTGCCCATAC
The DNA here is from genome assembly GCA_041601315.1 of Gammaproteobacteria bacterium. Lineage (GTDB taxonomy): Bacteria > Pseudomonadota > Gammaproteobacteria > Eutrophobiales > Eutrophobiaceae > UBA7359. The sequence goes on along the minus strand of JBFIIJ010000029.1, from coordinate 13,034 downwards.
ACTAATAGATGTACTTCTTAATATTTCAGATACCTTAATAATGTCCATTTTATTTTTTAGAATGTCCGCTTTGGGTCGATAGCAGCAGCTTAACATATGATAATTATTCAAAACATCCAAAAAACAAAGCCCCGCCAAAGCGGGGCTGTGTTTCAGACGTATAGCAGAGAGGGATTTAGATAAACGTCTTATTTTTACATCGTGTAAATCTTAGTTAGCAAGTTTTGCTAATTCCTTTTCAGCAACTTTTGCTGGTAGCGGAATGTAACCATCTTTTACAACAACAAGCTGGCCTGTTTTAGAAAGAACCATTTTCATGAATTCAGTTTCTAAAGGAGGCAATGCTTTGTTTGGTTGCTTATTAACATAAACATACAGGAAACGACCTAATGGATATTTTCCTGCTGAAGCATTGACAGGTGTTGCTTCAATAAAAGTACCACCGTCTTTTTTACTCAAAGGTACCGCTTTAACACCTGATGTTTTATAACCAATACCTGAGTAGCCTATACCGTTAAGAGATTTGGTAATGCCTTGTACAACAGAAGCTGAGCCAGGTTGTTCATTAACGCTATCTTTATAGTCGCCTTTGCATAACGCTTTCTCTTTGAAGTATCCGTAAGTACCCGATACTGAGTTACGGCCATATAACTGAACTGGGCGATTTGCCCAATCACCGGTCAAGCCAAGTTGGCCCCAGGTTGTAATATCACTCTCATAACCACACTTACGTGTTGCAGAAAACATGGCATCGACTTGTGGAATTGAAAGACCTTCAATTGGATTATCTTTATTAACATAAACAGCAAGAGCATCAATCGCAACAGCAATAGCCGTTGGTTTGTAACCAAATTTTCCTTCGAACGCTTGAATTTCCTTATCTTTCATCTTACGACTCATTGGACCAAAGTTAGAAGTGCCTTCGCTTAATGCTGGTGGCGCTGTTGAAGAACCTGCTGCTTGAATTTGTACATTAACATTTGGGTATAAGCGTTTAAATTCTTCTGCCCAAAATGTCATCAGGTTTGCCAAAGTATCAGAGCCCACACTACTTATGTTTCCTGATACCCCGCTCGCCTTGGCATAATCGGCCAGACCAGCATCAATCTTGTCTTCCGCTATTACCGGCATTGAGAGAGAGAGTGCAACTAAAATTGCGGAAAGTCGCTTAATAGTCATTTTGATTTATCTCCTTGAGATAGTGAACTGAAATAGTTTAATAATTAAGTGGGCGTATTATCACGGGGGCAGATGACACCAGAGTTAAAAGAATATGACAGTTTTATGACAAACAAAGATAGTTTTAAATTAAGAGAAAAACAAAGTGTATGCTTATGCAGATAAAACTTTGTCCTCATTGTTTTTAACATGAACAATTAGTGATTTTGGTAAGTCACAACGAAACAAACTACCTTTGCCCAGTTCGCTCTCAATAAATAAATGACCTTCATATCGCGCTAAGGCATGTTTAACAATGGCCAAGCCAAGTCCTGTCCCACCCTTCTCACGAGAACGACCTTTATCAATACGATAGAAACGTTCCGTCAATCTTGGGATGTGCTCAGCTGCAATACCCAATCCATTATCTTTAACGCTAAAATGCGCGCCGTTATTATCTTCATACCATTCAACATCGATAGAACCATATTCAGGCGTATATTGAACTGCATTAAACACCAGATTTGAAAAAACACTGTAGATTTCGCGTTGGTTTGCTTTTAAATATAAAGACTGATCTGCTTTAAGCGTAATATTATGATGCATAAATCCACTTAATGATCTTGCTTCATTGACTATTAATAATAAGACATCCGGCACAGGTATCGTCTCTTTTTCACTTTGACCGGAATTTGCTTCTAGCCCTGAGAGCTGCATCAGATCTTCAATTAAATTTTGCATGCGCGTCGTTTGTAAACGCATTTGTTGTATATAGTTTATCCATTCTTTGGGACAAGACTCATCATCGACAAAACCTTCCAGATAACCGGAGATAACTGTCAGTGGTGTTCGAAGTTCATGCGAAGCATTGGCTATAAAATCTTTACGCATTTGATTAATACGCGAGATAGCGGTGATATCTCTTGCTACTAGTAATTTTTGCGTATCACCATAAGCAGAAATACGTACTTCTAACATTAATTTAGAATCTATTGGCGATGTAATCTGCAAGCCTTTTTCTAACTCCGCTTCACTTGCATTAAGATATTTTATTAGTTTTGGAAATCGAACAAGATTAGGCAATCTTAAACCACTGTCTTTAGGCCAATGAACACCGATGTATTCGCGTGCTTTTTCATTCGCCCATTCAATTTCACCTTGTGAACCTAAAACAATAACAGCATCAGGCAAAGCACGTGTTGCTTCCTGAAATCGTTTTAAGTAACCGGAGAGTTTTTGTTTGCGCGATTTATTTCTATCACGCAGATAATCAATTTCCCGACATGTTTCGTCGACCAACCCTGCTTGAGAAGGCCCATTGATTTCCTGACGACTTTGCAACCAAACGAGGATTTTTGAAAACTCTTTGTATTGCCACCAGATGAAAATTAAAAGCCCGACAATAATACAAATCAGAAAATAACCGGTAACAAACCCTATTAAAGCACTTAAAGAGAGTACACCGATAAAGCGCCAAAGATCGTTCTTCATTTAAAGGCACCTCCAAAAATGCACTTTTCCCACGATAGCTGCGTCAACTCCGTACTCGATTCCTCATGTATCAAATATACATTCCGGTTCTGCGTGCGAAGTTTTCTTGCTCTCATGGAAAAATTACTATTTTTGCAGGCACCTTGCATGAAAAACTTATGGATAAGTTAACGTGTGGAAAAGCGGTATCCAACGCTTCTAACAGTTTGAATGAATTTGTCGAAACCAAAGGGTTCGAGCGTTTTTCTAAGTCGGCGAATATGAACATCAACGGTGCGTTCTTCAACGTATACATTCTCACCCCATACCTGATCGAGTAACTGAGAGCGACTATACACCCGTTCCGGATGCCCAATAAAGAAATGGAGCAATTTAAATTCAGTTGGACTGATATCAATATCCTGTCCATCTGCGGATACGCGATACGTTTCCGGATTAAATAATAAACCTTTAACCTCAATCACTCCAGAATCGTCAGTGCTTGAATAGCGTCTCAGAACAGCCCGGACTCGGGCAACCAGTTCTTTAGTTGAAAAGGGTTTAGTTACATAATCATCCGCCCCCGTTTCCAGCGCACGGACTTTGTCTTCTTCTGCGCCCTTTGCTGTCAGCATTATAATCGGAATATCTCGCGTTTCCGGCACGCTGCGCAAACGGCGAGCATAATCAATCCCACTCATTCCGGGTAACATCCAGTCAAGTAAAACCAGATTTGGCCGCTCAGACTCAATTGTCGTTCTTGCTTGCTCGACATCTGCTGCTTCCTTGCATTCAAAACCTTCTTTCATTAATGCATAGCCGAGCATGTCGCGTATCGCTTCTTCATCTTCAACGATCAATATTTTTTCTTTCATGAGATTTAATTCTGCATCAAACATGACAAGTATTAAAAAGGACTTATATTACAGCTTCATGACAAAAAAGGCTCAAGCAAGTTACATAAATCAGGTTTATTTCCATATCTAATAAATAACATCAGGTTTTGTCATGCTACTGTCATAGTTCTTTCATAGTTTTGTCATGTAAGTTTCATTTTGTTGCAATAGATAGTCTCTATCTTTACCTCACCAAATTGGGGGAGACTCTCAGTTATATTAGAGTCATCGCGGTATAAACGATTAATTATTTAATCCACTTGTAAGGAGAAACATTGTGTTTAAGAAGACACATTTAAAAAGTTTGTTAGGCTCGATCTTGATCGGTGCAATGGCAGCGATTTCAACACCAGCAATGGCAACTAACGAAGCTATGTTGGATCTTTTAAAAATACTAAGAGACAAGGGAAGCATTACAGCTGAAGAATACGGATTGCTTGCTAACGCTGCTAAGGCTGATGGGGAAAAAGTTGAAGGCAGTATCAATGAAGTAAAGGCTGACGTAAAAGCTCAAGTTGAAGAGAAAACCAAGGATATGCCAAAAATTACCACTAACGGCAAATTTATTGTTGAGTCTCAAGACGGAGATTGGAAGTTCCAACCTATTGGTCGCATCATGTGGGATTATATTGAAAGCGATAGAGATAATGGTGCTATAGGTACCTATGGTGACAGCGGTTTTGAATTGCGTCGTGCACGTATAGGTATGGAAGGCTCATTCAAACCCATTTCCTGGAAATTAGAGATGGACTTCTCTGATCAAACAGGTATTTCATGGAAAGACGTTTGGATTGCTTATAATGGTAAAAGCAACTATGGCAAATGGTGGTTAAAACTGGGGCAAGCACATACGGCTTTTGGTCATGCAACGATTAGTAGCAGTAAATATATGCCATTAGTAAATCGTCCATTATTCGCTGATGGGCCACAACATTCACGTCGTGTTGGTGTTTCTGCATACCATGAAGCAGATCGATGGTTCGCACATGCAAGCGCGCAACTTCCTGCACTTAACGATGACAATGTTGCGGGTGGTACAGAAGACCGTCAGACCTATGCTATGCGTATAGGTGGCACACCAATGAAACAGGACGATAAACATCTTATTCATATTGGTGGATCTCTAATGCATGAAGAGTTAAAGGGTGACACATTTAATAACATCGATAACAACCTGGTTTCGCATTTGGGTGATGGCGATCAACTGGAATGGGATGATAGTGAAGTTGCTGGCTTAAAAGCAACATCAGTCAATGCTTTTGGCGGTGAAGTTATTTCTGTTTGGGGTCCATTGCACGGTGTATTTGAATACACTGCATGGGATGTAGAAACCACTGCAGGTAGTTTTGATCTTGATGGCTGGGCATTTGATGTCGGTTATTTCTTTACTGGCGAGTCAATGAAGTTCAAAGGTAATGGGCAATTCAGTGGTATCAGCCCTAAAAAATCTGTCGCTAATGGCGGTTGGGGTGCATGGCAACTTGCGGCTCGTTATGAACAAATGGATCTGAGAGATGGTACTGTTGATGGTGGTGAAGCAGAAGTCTTTACCGTTGGCCTTAACTGGCACCCAACTTCAAATACTCGTCTCATGGCAGACTACGCTACAACACTTGATATCAAGTGCGGCGGAGTTGCAGGGGCAACTACGACATGTGACGGCGCAACAGGTACAGAACCTTCTGCTTTCACAGTTCGTGCAATGATGTATTACTGATCAAATACTCTTCTTTAACAAGAATACTTTAGATCTCTAAGAATGAAACCCTGCTTCGGCGGGGTTTTTTTATGTACAGGGATGTACTGTATATCGTTTTCGCTTAAAGCGCCTACTGTTGGTGCAGGAGCAAAAAAACGATGATGGCCATGGATGGAGTGTCATAATTTTTGTTCCAAACAAATTCTAAGTGCTTACATCCCTGTAGGCAATGTCGCGAGAGGGCAGGACGCACGAAGCGTGCGTCTTTCAAAATATTTCGTTGTATAGAAGTAACTTTACCGACAATTACACTTAAAGCATCTCTCATACATTTAAATGAAATACTCTCAGTCTTAAATTACCTAATACAGAGAATTGTTAGCTTATCTTTAGCAAGCTAATATGAATGTGTTTTAAATAGTTCATAAATATTATATGGAGATTTTATTATGAAACTGATCAATTCGATCGTCCTGACTTTGCTTCTTGCATTGCCACTCATTGGCTTTAGTGCAGAATCTATCAATATAAATACCGCTGACAAGGAGTCCTTAATGTCCGTTATTAAAGGTGTTGGCGAAACTAAGGCTGAAGCTATTATTGCTTACCGTAAAGAAAACGGTAATTTCAAATCGGTCGATGAACTCATCAACGTTAAAGGTATTGGCCAAACAACTGTTGATAAACATAGAGAACAATTGTCAACGTCTGAGTAATTATTACCCCCTCCCAAATGTTGACGAGTTGTATGGGCCTCTTCTGAGGCCTTTTTTATGTTCAGGATGAACAGTATGCCGCGAGCGCATGGATGCGCAGGAGCGGCGTCTATCAATTAGCACTGTATAAAAGTGTCACTACGGATTTCCTCGGTAATTGTTCCATACTCCACGCTACTGTATGCTTGCTGCAATTTTTAAATCAACACAGTTAAAAGCATGGATAATGAATACAAACCGGGGCAGATTGAGTCCAAAGTACAGAAAAAATGGGAAGACAATAATGCTTTCCACGTAACGGAAGATCCGAATAAAGAGAAGTTTTATTGCCTTTCAATGTTCCCCTATCCCAGTGGCAAATTACACATGGGACACGTCCGTAATTACGCCATTGGCGATGTCATCAGTCGTTACCAACGCATGCAGGGTAAAAATGTCTTGCAGCCCATGGGTTGGGACGCCTTTGGTTTGCCAGCTGAAGGCGCCGCTATTAAAAATAATGTGCCGCCAGCAAAATGGACTTACGAAAATATCGATTACATGCGCGGACAATTAAAGCGCCTTGGTTTTGCTTATGACTGGGATCGAGAAATAGCCACTTGTAGTCCGGACTACTATCGTTGGGAACAATGGTTTTTCACTCAGCTTTATGAAAAAGGACTGGTTTATAAAAAAACTTCCGTTGTGAATTGGGATCCGGTTGATCAAACCGTCTTGGCCAATGAACAAGTCATTGATGGTAAAGGTTGGCGTTCTGGCGCAACGGTTGAACGTCGTGAAATTCCACAATGGTTTTTAAGAATTACCGATTATGCTGATGAACTTTTAAACGATCTGGAAAAACTTCCTGGCTGGCCTGATGCTGTTCGTACCATGCAAGCAAACTGGATTGGTCGTTCTGAAGGTGTTGAGGTTGATTTTAAAGTTGAAGGCTCAGAAGAAACATTACGTATTTATACAACACGACCTGACACGATCATGGGTATCACTTATATGGCGGTGGCTGCAGAACATCCATTAGCTAAAGCTGCAGCCGAAAATAATGCAAATCTGCGAACCTTTATTGATGAATGTAAAAGTGGTGGCACAACTGAAGTGGAAATGGAGACCATGGAAAAAAAAGGCATGCCACTTAATATTAATGTTCGCCATCCTATAAGCAATGAGCTGATTCCATTATGGGTATCGAACTTTGTATTGATGGGTTATGGCACTGGCGCGGTGATGTCCGTACCCGGTCATGATCAACGTGATTGGGAGTTTGCGCATAAGTACGATATTCCCATTAAACAAGTGATCACCCCTGCAGATAATAGTGAACATGATTTAACTGAATCTGCGTTTACCGACAAAGGTGTATTAAAGAATTCAGCTCAGTTTGATGGTATGACTTCAAAAGAAGCTTTTGATGCCATTGCTGATTTCGTCGAAGAAAATAACTACGGTAATCGCAAAGTTAATTACCGCTTAAGGGATTGGGGTATTTCTCGCCAACGTTATTGGGGTTGTCCTATACCCATCATTAATTCAAAAGACGGAACAACACATGCAGTACCCGCAGATCAGTTGCCCGTTGTGTTACCAGAAGATATTGAATTCGAAGGCATCAGCTCACCAATAAAATCCATGCCGGAATTTATTAATGTTGAAGCGCCAGATGGTAGCGGCCCCGCAGAAAGAGAAACGGATACCTTTGATACCTTCTTTGAATCGTCCTGGTATTTTGCTCGTTATTGTTGTCCTGATAATGAAGAAGCAATGTTAGATGAACGGGCTAACTACTGGTTACCGGTGGACCAATATGTTGGCGGCATTGAGCACGCTATTCTCCATTTACTCTACGCGCGTTTTTTCCATAAGTTGATGCGTGACTTAGGTTTCTTAAAGAGTGATGAACCGTTTACCAATTTGTTAACGCAAGGCATGGTATTAAAAGACGGTTCTAAAATGTCGAAATCAAAAGGCAATACAGTTGATCCTCAGTCTTTGATTGATCAATACGGTGCCGATACGGTTCGTTTGTTTATGATGTTCGCATCACCACCTGAACAAAGTCTGGAATGGTCGGATGCTGGTGTCGACGGTGCTTCACGTTTCTTAAAACGTTTATGGAAAATGGCTAGCACTCATATTAATGAAGGCAAAGCGCCAGCGTTGAACATGTCGTCATTAACAGCTGAACAAAAAGAATTACGCCGTAAGATCCACCTGACCATTGATAAAGTAAATGATGACATTGGTCGCCGTTATACCTTTAATACTGCGATTGCTGCCGTCATGGAAATGATGAATGCCTTATCACGAGCAGATATAAAAGAAGATAACGACCACGCGATCATGCGTGAAGGTATCGAAACAGCGACATTACTACTGTCACCGATTGTTCCGCATATTACTGATGCGCTCTGGATTGCGCTCGGGCACGGTGAAGATTTAATTAATGCTACTTGGCCAAAATCTGATCCCACCGCACTGGAACAAAGCGAAATTGAAATGGTGGTTCAGGTTAATGGCAAGCTTCGCGGTAAAATATCAGTAGATAAAAACGCTGATCAAAAGCAGATTGAAACGCTGGCTGTCGAAGACGAAAACATTAAACGCAATATTGAAGGCAAAACCATAAGAAAAATCATTGTTATTCCCGGACGTTTAGTGAACATCGTAGTGTCATAGGGTAATATACAAAACAAGATGATTAGCTATTTTCGAGAGGATATTCGATGAAAACACGTCTACTACTGATATGCCTGTTGTTATTAACAAGTGCATGCGGATTTCACCTGCGCGGTTCACAGCTAACCGAATTTGACGTTGCGAATATCTATATTAATCCAGCAAGTGCACCAAAACTTGCCAAGGAAGTTAAGTCTCAATTGGCAGGTGCAGGAGTTACTGTGGCAAGTACACCTCAGAGTGCATCCTATGTTGTTACTTTTAAAGAGGAAGCTTTTGAAAAGTCAGTTCTCAGTGTCTCTGCTACAACCGGTAAAGTTGAAGAATATCAGATTGTTTATAAAGCGAAGATGGATGCTGCTCATGCCGACGGACGTGAAATTGTTAAAAATGATGCCGTCTCGTCTTCTCGCGATTTTACTTTTGATGAGAATGCCGTATTAGGTAAATTCTCGGAAGAAGCTCTTCTTCAGGAAGATATTGTTCGCCGAGCAGCCAGTCAGGTGCTTCGTCGATTACAGGCCTTGATAACAGCTAATAAATAACCCAAACATAGAATGCGATTACGCCCTGATCAACTTAATAATCATCTACAACGTTCAGGCTTAGCTCCCATTTATTTTGTAAGCGGTGATGAACCCTTACAAAAACTCGAATGCGTTGATCAAATACGAATAACTGCACGTGCACAAGGTTACGATGAACGCCTTGTATTTAATGTTGATAAATCTTTTGACTGGAATTCCATTAATGATGCATCGGCTAATTTATCTTTATTTTCCAGTCGTCGAATTATTGAATTACGCATGGCTTCGCCAAAACCGGGTAAAGAAGGTGGACGTGTTTTACTCGAGTATGCTGAACAGACAAATGAAGACAACTTATTGATTATCAGTTCAGGCAAACTCGATAAAAGTGCACAAAGTAATAAATGGGTTAAAGCCGTAGAAAAAGTCGGCGCAATAATACAAGTCTGGCCGGTAAATCCGGCACAACTTCCGGGATGGATACAAAACCGACTTCAATCAAAACAAAAAAGCATTACACTTGATGCTGCCAGACTGATTGCGCTTCGCGTTGAAGGAAACTTACTTGCGGCACAACAGGAAATAGATAAGCTAATTCTTTTAATTGAGAAAGACAGCATTGATATCGAAGATGTTATAGCGGCTGTTGCCGACAGTTCTCGTTATGATGTTTTTGATTTGATTGAGAGTGCGTTTCTCGGTAACACGAATCGCACGATACACATGTTACAAGGTTTACAAAATGAAGGAACTGAGCCGATGGCTTTATTCGGTGCATGGATGTGGGAATTCAGGCGTTTATGCTCAATCTCGCATCAACATGAAGCCGGTGCGAACCTGGAAGGACTTTTTAAGTCATACCGAAACTGGGATCAAAAGAAACGGCCGATGAATGCTGTATTACAAAGACATTCAAGCAAGTCTTTTGATCAGTTATTAAATTTTTGCGCCACAATAGACAGAACATTAAAAAGTAGCCGAAGAGATCAGGCCTGGGATCAGTTTAATACACTATTATTAGCGATAGCTGGCGTGAATACAGCTAAACTACAAATAACATGATAAAAAATTGAAAGGGTTTTAATGGATATTAAAAAATATATGTTGGAAGTCGGTCAACTTGCCAGAGCGTCGGCAGGCATGATGGCGCGTGCTACCACTGCACAAAAAAATAATGCATTACATGCTATTGCAGAAAATATTATTAAGCATCGCTCTGCGCTAACAAAAGCCAATGCAGAAGACTTGAAAGCAGCAAAAGAAAAAAATCTCGAATCATCATTAGTCGATAGGCTGGAACTGACTAACGCACGTATCGATTCGATGGTCGAAGGCTTAAATCAAATTGCCAGCTTAAGTGATCCTATCGGTACCATTACTGATTTAGCAATGCGTCCTACTGGTATTCAAGTCGGGACTATGCGCGTGCCTTTAGGTGTTGTCGGCATTATTTATGAATCAAGACCTAATGTAACGGCTGATGCTGCTGCGCTTTGTTTGAAATCTGGTAATGCTGCAATATTACGCGGCGGCTCTGAAGCATTAAATTCAAATCAAGCGATTGCCAAGTGTATTAATATCGGTATGGTCGAAGCTGATTTGCCTCAAGAAGCTGTGCAGGTTATATCAACAACAGATCGTGCTGCCGTAGGCGAATTACTTTCTATGAAAGACTATGTCGACGTCATCATTCCTCGTGGCGGCAAAAGTTTGATCGAACGTATCAGTAATGAAGCACGTATGCCTGTGATTAAACATCTCGATGGTATTTGTCATGTCTATATTGATAACGATGCTGATATCGACAAAGCGGTAAAGATTGCCTTGAATGCAAAGACACATCGCTATGGTGTCTGTAATGCAATGGAATGTTTATTGGTTGCGAAATCTGTTGCTAAAGAAGTCCTGGATAAACTTGCGCCTTTATATAAAAAAGCCGGCGTTGAGATCCGTGGTTGTAAAGAATCTGCAAAATTAATCGACGGCATTAAGATCGCAACTGATGAAGATTATGGCACTGAATATCTCGCTCCGATTATGTCATTAAAAATTGTCGCCGATGTTAATGAAGCAATGCGACACATTAATAAATATAGTTCACAACATACGGAAGCTATTGTTACTGAGAATTACACAACTGCACGTCGGTTTTTACGCGAAGTCGATTCAAGCTCGGTTATGGTTAATGCATCGACACGATTTGCTGATGGTTTTGAATATGGACTTGGTGCTGAAATTGGAATCAGCACAGATAAATTTCATGCGCGAGGTCCTGTCGGATTAGAAGGATTGACTTCGAAAAAATATATTGTCCTTGGAGATGGACACATTCGTACTTAATTAATTTTAATGCAATCAATTGGCATCCTTGGCGGCACGTTCGACCCAATTCATTATGGACACATCAAACTTGCGCTTGAAGCACAGCAACAACTCAAGCTTGATCAAATAAGGTTGATACCAGTAAATATCCCGCCTCACAGGGAATCGCCCGTTGCAAATTCAGTCCACAGACAAGCCATGATAGAGCTTGCTATCAAAGATAAAAAAACTTTTTATCTTGATCGTCGAGAACTGGAAAGCGAAGAAATATCCTATAGCATCAATACCTTGAAATCATTACGAGAAGAATATGCTGAAGATTCACTCTGCTTAATTTTAGGTCGAGATGCATTTAATAAAATTGATAGCTGGAAAGATTGGCAGGAACTATTACACTATGCACATATCATCGTTGCAAATCGGCCAAATGAATCTCCGCACAAGATTTCAACCGAACTACAAACGTGGATAGAAAAGTATCAAACAACAGATCAATCACAAATACAAAATAACTTATCAGGACAGATTTATTCTATAAATATTCCCATGCTGGACATTTCATCAAGCATGATTAGACAGCATTATTCTGAACACAAATCCGTCGAAAATTTATTACCAAAATCAATTCAAACTTATATTAAAGATAATCACCTCTACCCTGGATACTGAATGAACTCAAAAGAACTCGTTGATATTACCCTTAAAGCTCTTGATGACGTTAAAGCTGTTGACGTTGTTGTATTTGAAGTAAGCAAATTAACCAGCATATCTGATTACATGATCATCGCTAGCGGGAAATCAAAACGACAAGTTAATGCACTAGCCGACAAAGTTGTAGAAGCAGCAAAAGAACACGGCGTTAAACCTTTAGGTATAGAAGGAAAAACAGAAGGTGAATGGGTATTAGTTGACCTCGGTGATGTCATTGTCCACATCATGTACCCGGATACACGCGAATACTATCAACTGGAAAAACTCTGGAGTTCAGCAGATGATAGAAAGGCAGCACAAGCTGAAAGTTAATGCAGATCGATTTAATAGCCGTCGGCAAACGCATGCCAACATGGATAGAATCCGGCTTTAAAGAGTACGCAAAACGATTACCCAAAAATATCAACTTCAAATTAATAGAAATTAGCCCCGCTATTCGTGGCAAAAACAACATCGCAGAAAACTACAAACAAAAAGAAGAAGAAAAGATCCTTGCTGCAATTCCACCCAATAGCATAATTATTGCATTGGATGAACATGGAAGACTTATCGGTAGCCAATCACTTGCAGATCAATTACAAAACTGGATAGACGATCAGCAACATATCAGTTTAATCATCGGAGGTGCTGATGGTTTAAGTAAAACTATTATAGAAAAAGCACATCATACATTGTCATTATCAAAAATGACCTTGCCACATGGATTAGTAAGAGTGATGGTTGTTGAGCAGTTATATCGTGCATGGAGCATCACACAGAATCATCCATATCATAGAGAGTAATTTACTTGCTATACGCTATTTACATAACCCATTATTCCTTTAAGGGCTTTATCTCCAAACCAGTTATCATCTATAAATGG
>JBFIIJ010000028.1:0-13536 GCA_041601315.1 Gammaproteobacteria bacterium | reverse complement strand
GACATAAGAAAACATCACCTTTATCTTTAACAATGCCAAAATTATTTCCTTCCGGTCTAGAAAGAGAGAAAGAGATAATCTGTCTTGAATCATCGGTCATCGCATTAACCGCTTCATCATCCTTATTAATGACCATTAACCCCTGCCCTGAATAAATTTTATTCTTGGCATTAATGTAATCATTAAGCGTTTCATATCGATCCATATGATCGGGTGACACATTTAAAACTGCACTTGCATGCGCGTTAAGTGAAAAAGTTGTTTCCAATTGAAAGCTCGACAACTCAAGCACATATACGTCTGGAACAGCTTCATCCAATAACTCGAGTGCCGGTGTGCCCAAGTTTCCACCAACACATGTTTTTAACCCTGCTTGTCGAGTCATCTCTGCAACCAATGTCGTTACCGTACTCTTTCCATTAGAACCTGAAATGGCAATGATTGGTGCATTCGCTTGTTGGCAAAATAATTCAATATCTCCAATAACGGGTATGCCTTGTTCAATAGCTTGCTTAATACTTTCATTTTTGAGTGAAATACCTGGACTTAAAATAACTTGTTCTGAAGCCAATAATACTTTTGCACTAATCTCACCTAAATAAACAGGGATAGATGGAAATTCATTCTTTAATGTTGATAGCTCCGGTGGCTCATCTCGACTATCTGTCACCGCAATATTCAAACCTTGCTTGCTTAAATAACGGACACATGAAAGCCCGGTCTTACCAAGACCGACAATAACCATATCGAAATGTAGTTTAGCTTCGTTCATCGTTATCTTTTTTTCTGTTATACAAAACAAGCAAAATTCCTCAACGTATCTTCAGACTGGCTAAACCAATCAAGACAAGAATGACAGTAACAATCCAGAACCGGACAATAACGCGAGGCTCTGGCCAACCTTTAAGTTCATAGTGATGATGTAACGGTGCCATTTTAAAAATCCTTTTTCCGGTCAACTTATAGGATCCGACTTGCAAGATGACTGAAACTGTTTCCATAACAAAAACACCGCTCATAATAAAAAATGCCAACTCTTGTCTGATTACAACTGCAATAACACCTAATGCAGCGCCTAAAGATAATGCGCCAATATCTCCCATAAAAACCTGGGCCGGGTATGTGTTAAACCAGAGAAAACCAAGACCAGCTCCGACAATGGCACCGCAAAAAATAGCGACTTCACCAACACCCGGGACATAGGGAATACCAAGATATTCTGCAAAACGAATATGGCCTGTTGCATAAGCAAAAATAGCCAATGCACCAGCAATTAAGACTGTGGGCAAAATAGCCAAACCATCCAGACCATCGGTTAAATTAACTGCATTACTTGAACCGACAATAACGAAATAAGTCAGCACAACATATAACCAACCCAGATCGAATACGAACGCCTTAACAAACGGGATGATTAATTGAGTCTCAACTGGAAGTGTCGCAGATTGGAATAAATAAATGGCCGCACCTAATCCAACGATAGATTGCGCAGTATATTTATATCTTGCAATTAACCCTTTAGGGTTGTTGTGAATTACTTTTTTATAATCATCAATTAAACCAATCACACCAAACAACAAAGTAACGATAGTGACAACCAGGACATACCGATTACTTATATCAGCCCAACACAAAGTACTGAATGTAATTGATATAAGAATTAATAACCCTCCCATGGTAGGCGTGCCCGATTTTTCAAGATGCGTTTCTGGGCCATCATCTCTGACACTTTGTCCAATTTGTTTACTAGTTAAACGTCGTATCAAATAAGGTCCAAAAAGAAACGAAATAAACAGCGAGGTCAACACGCCTAATATTATTCTTAAGGTTAAATAGCTAAAGACATTGAAACCGCTATCAAACTGGGCAAGATATTCTGTTAGCCAAAGTAACATTTATTCTTTTGCCTCCGTCAATGCATTTACGATACGTTCCATCTGCATGGAACGCGAGCCCTTAACTAACACGACGGCATCTTCATCAAGCAAATTCGCCAACGCTTCACTTAACTCATCATGAGATTCAAAATAAAATGAATTAGAACCAAAACCTTGCAAAGCATTAATACTTAATTCACCAAGCGTAAATAATTTATCGACACCTAATTGCTTGGCTAACTTACCCGCATCCTTATGAAGTTGCGTCGTTGTTTCGCCCAATTCACCCATATCTCCAAGCACGAGATAACGATTTCCTTTGTATTGACTTAATACTTTTAATGCCGCAGTTAAAGAAGTCGGATTTGCGTTATAGGTATCATCAATAATTCGAGCGCCCTGTTTGCCTGTTTTTATTTGTAACCGACCTTTAACAGGAGCCATATTCTCAAGCCCACTTTTAATTGTTGCTAAAGGAATATCCAAACTAAGACAACAGGCCGCCGCCGCAAGCGCATTCATAACATTATGTTCACCAGAAAGTGGCAATAAAATTTCAATATTTCCATTAGCGCAACTCAATTCAAACTGCGTCGAATTACTTTCTGTTAAAATCTTGATGTTTCTTGCAACAACATCTGCCGTATCATTTTTAATACCAAAACTAAACTGATTTAAATGCTCACAAGATTTTCGCCAGAATTCAGCATAGTCATCATCAGCATTAATTATTGCGGTGCCCGAAGATTGCAAACCTGAATAGATCTCTGCTTTTGCTTTAGCTACACCTTCAATGCTACCAAAGCCTTCAAGATGCGCAGGTGCGCATTGAGTAATCACTGCAACATTGGGCCGTGCAATTGCACTTAACCATTCAATTTCACCGGGATGATTAGCACCCATTTCAATCACAGCATATTGGTGTTTTTTATCCAGACCAAATAATGTTAATGGCACACCAATGTCATTATTAAGATTGCCTGAGGTAGCATGAACTTCAGAAATTTCATATAAGATACTGCTTACCATTTCTTTTACTGTTGTCTTGCCATTACTACCCGTTATTGCCACTAAAGGAATTGATATTTCTTCGCGCCATGTTTTCGCAAGTAGGCCCATTGCCTTACGCGTATTATTAACTTTCAATGAAGGTTTAGTATGACTTACATCTTGCTCCAACATTAAAGAAGATGCGCCGTTATCTTCAGCGATAGTCACATAGTCATGACCGTTAAATTTTTCACCCGTTAGTGCAATGAATAAATTTCCTTCTTTAATCGTTCGACTATCCGTACTACAACCAGAAAAAATAATATCTTCACCAATAAAATTAGCATTGATTGCTGCTGCTGCTTTTGAAAGTGACATACTAATCATGCATCACCTTCCGTTAATCGTCTTGCTAATTCACGATCACTAAATGGTAATAAGGTTGTTCCAATCTGTTGAGTCGTTTCATGTCCTTTACCAGCAACCAAGATGACATCATCCGCACTGGCATTTAAAAATGTATTTATAATCGCATCCGAACGATCATATTTAATGGTTACATTAGATTTTTCTTTAATACCTTCCAGAATATTTTCAACAATCTTTTCTTCTGATTCCGTTCGAGGATTGTCATTGGTTAAAACAACTTGATCTGACAGTGATTCTGCAATAGCACCCATTTCTGCACGCTTACCAACATCGCGATCACCACCGCAACCAAAAACACAATACAATTTACCAGCACAATAAGAACGCAAAGTGCTTAGCGCTTTTTCAAGCGCATCAGGCGTGTGCGCATAATCCACGACAAGCAAAGGTTTTGTCCTGGAATCTAACTGGCTGGAAAAATATTCCATTCGTCCGGGTATACCAGAAAACCCGGATAACGCTTTCGCTACTTTTTCGGCAGACAATCCAGAGACACATAAAGAGGAAAATGCAGCCAGAATATTCTCAACATTAAATGTACCCAATAAATTTGTTTGTATTGTTACTTGTCCCCACGAACTTTGTATTGTCAATTTTGTTTTGAGATGATCAGTTTCAGTTTTTTCACATAAAACGAATGAGATATTCTTTTTATTTATTTCTGGCTGAATTGATTTTGTCGAATATGCAATAACATCCAAAGCTTCCGGCAGTAACCCGATAAGCTCAACACCATAAGCATCATCAACATTAACAACAGCATGTTTAAGCCCGGAAGATTTAAACAACTGAAATTTCGCATCGGCATAGTCTTTAAACGTTTTATGATAATCAAGATGATCACGACTCAGATTAGTAAACACACCGACATCAAATTCTGTTCCTGCAACTCTACCTTGATCAAGTGCATGTGAAGATACTTCCATAACAACAGAATCAACTTCACCTACCCAACTTGAAAACAATGAATGCAATTTAACCGGGTCTGGTGTAGTCGTGTTAGCCGACTCCACTTTTCCAAAAGGCCCATTGCCAATCGTTCCAATAACGGCGGACCGTTTCCCAAGAGAAAACAAGACTTGAGCAATCATATATGAAACCGTTGTCTTGCCATTCGTGCCAGTAACACCAATTACCTGCATCTGCTTAGAGGGTTCTTCATAGAATCGACTAATGATGATGCCTGCCCGCTTACGTAAGTTGGCTATTTCAAATACAGGTACTGAAATAGATTCCAAATTAACGGCTTCGTCTTTGTCAACGAGTATTGAAATAGCGCCGGCTTGAATTGCATCGTTAATATAGTCAACACCGTTAACGACGGTTCCGCGATAAGCCATAAACAAATCACCTGACTTAACCTGTCTGCTATCAATAGCAACACCGGTTACATTAATTGACACATCCACATTCGCCAGTCCGTTTAATAGTTCAGACAATGCTTTTGAAAAATTCATTTTTTTAGCTGTCATCATCAATCGAATCCTTTTACTTGATCAAATTGATGACTATTCGCCATGATAGGACTGGTAATCGCTGGCAAATCATCAGGCGGGATATTTAAAATACGAAACGCGCCTTCCATTACCCGGGAAAAAACAGGTGCTGCAACAACACCACCATAATGATGATCACCCGTGGGTTCATCAATTAGTATCACCATTGCAAATCGCGGTTGACTGGCAGGTGCAATACCCGCAAATATGGAAAGGTAACGATCATCAGAATAACCACCGCGAATATATTTATACACTGTGCCCGTCTTACCAATGACGCGATATCCCCTTATTGCGGCACGCTTTCCTGTACCTTCATCAGACACTACCGTTTCCATCATTTTCCTGACTTGTCTTGCGATATTTTCCGGTAACACACGTTTACCTGAAACAGTGCCATTAACTTTGATAAATGAAATGGGAACCATCACCCCACCATTTGCTAAAACAGAATATGCATGTGCAAGTTGTAACGGTGTTACAGATAAACCATAACCAAATGACATGGTTGCCATTTCTACATCCGACCAGGAGTTGTAAGGACTTAATGCTCCAGATGATTCGCCTGGAAAGGCACTACCCGTAGATTGACCAAAACCAAATCGGGATAAAGCATCCCAAAATTGTTCCGGTTCAAGTGACAATGCAATTTTGCTTGCACCAACATTACTTGACTTGGTAATTACAGTTGAGACATCAATGTTGCCATAATTACGCATATCGCGAATCGTGTGATCACCTACTTTGAAAAATCCCGGTGATGTCTCTATCGCTGAATGTGGTTTATAAAGTCCTGATTCCAATCCTGCTGCCACTGTAAATGGCTTCATTGTTGAACCAGGTTCAAATACATCTGTAACAGCACGGTTACGATAAAAATGACTATTTAGAGTTTCTCGATTATTCGGGTTGTAAGAAGGCTGACCAACCATCGCCATAACTTCTCCCGTTCTAATATCAAGCATTACCAATGAGCCACTTTTCGCCCGATGATATTTAACTGCAGCGGCCAACTCACGATAAGCTAAATACTGAACACGTCGATCAATACTTAACTTGAGTTCTTTTCCAGGCTGGGACGGTTCGATACTTTATATATTTTCAACAATCCGATTTAAACGATCTTTTAAAACGCGTTTCTTACCATCTTTGCCACTCAACCAATCGTTATAAGCTAACTCCAAACCTTCCTGACCTTGATCATCAACATTGGTAAACCCAATAATGTGAGAAGAAACTTCAGCAGCCGGGTAATAACGTTTATATTCGCGTTGTGTTGATACACCTCTTATTCCTAACGCCTGTACCTTTTTTACTACGTCAGGATTTGCATGACGTTTTAAATAAATAAAATCTCGACTTATACGATCACGAAGAATTTCATGAAGATTGGTAACCGACATACCTAATACTTCTGCCAATTCAGGAAAACGCTCCACATCTTCAAATACTTTTCTTGGCGTCACCCATATCGAATCAACAGGCGTACTCATTGCTAACTGTTCACCATTGCGATCGACAATTACACCACGATGCGATGGGATACTAACTACACGAATCGAACGCGCATCACCATGTTCTTTCAAGAAATCATTATTTAATAACTGTAAGTAAACAGCGCGTGATGAAAGCACAACCATGCCACACAGAAAAAAGCTTAACACCAGCCAACGGCGTATTGGATATTGAGCTTGTACGGCGCGTAATTTCATTTTGCTATTAACACCACTGAGCTATGTTCCGGCATTTTCATGTCAAGTTCTGTTCGTGCGAACGATTCAATTCGGTCGTTAATAGCCCAGGTACTTTGTTAATGTTGTAATCGACCCCACTCTTCGTTCAGTTGATCCCCTGTTCGTTCCAATTCTTGCAGCTCTACAAACAAACGACGTGTTTCATGTCGTGCGATCACTACTTGTAACGCCGACAAAAAGATAACGATGTAAAGTCCGTAATTTAAAATGAACTTCATATCAACAACGCTCCGCTACACGCAACACGGCACTACGCGCACGAGGGTTATCATTTATTTCTTCTTCACTTGCTCGAATCTTTTTACCAATCTGTTTTAATTTAACATTGCTGTTATCCGGCATGATTGGTAATTCAGGTGGATACTCGGTTGGCGAAGATTCATCACGAATAAAACGTTTAACAATTCTATCTTCCAGTGAATGAAAACTTATTGCAGCCAGTCGACCTCCGGGACATAACGCATCAACAGCTTGAGGCAACACATCTTTGATATCATCAAGCTCTTGATTAATAAAAATACGTAAAGCCTGAAATGTTTTTGTCGCCGGATGGATATCCTTACCTTGATGCCGAGGTTTCTTTGACGGAACAGAACGACGCACTATTTCTGCAAGTTGCGTTGTTGTTTCGATAGGATTTTCGACGCGTTCGTTAACAATATTTTTTGCAATACGTCTGGAAGCACGTTCTTCACCATACTCATAAATGACATTTGCAATTTCTGTCTCATCCGCTTTGTTTAACCATTCGGCAACACTTAACCCTTCTTCAGGATTCATGCGCATATCAAGTGGTGCATCGAAACGGAAACTAAAGCCACGCTCAGCATCATCAAGTTGTGGGGAAGACACACCAAAATCAAACAAGATACCAGCACACTGTGCTTGTAAATCACGTTGTTTAAGATGCTGCGTCAACATGGTGAATGAACCTTTGATAATCTCGAATCGTTTGTCTTGAACAAGTTCTGAACTGGCTGACTTAATAGCGTCGGGATCTTTATCGAAAGCAAGTAGTCTGCCTTCTGGGCCAAGTCGCTTAAGTATTTCGCGACTATGTCCTCCTCGACCAAACGTTGCATCAATGTATATACCATCTGCACGTATATTGAGTGCCTCAATAACCTCGTCCAATAAGACCGGTTTATGTCCATAGCTCAATGTGTTGAATCACCTATAGTGACAGCGACTGCAATGAATCGGGTGTGGGGACCGAATCATCACCAACTGTCTCCAGCCATTCATCACGTTGAGCCTCCCAAGCCTTTTCATTCCAGATTTCGAATTTGTTGCCTTGCCCGAGGATGACTGCCTGTTTAGATAACTCTGAATAGTCGCGTAATTCCTTGGGGATAAGGATACGGCCTTGAGAATCAAGCTGGCAGTCCGAAGCATAACCACGCATCATCTGCTTGGTACGTCGGCTTTGTTTGTCGAAATCAGAAAGAGAGGCTAATTTATCTTCGATCAAACTCCATTCTGGCAGGGGATATAGCCATAAAGAGCGATCTAGTGGGTTCAGAGTTATAACAAGGCAATTTTCGGCTTGCACAGAAATAAGCTCGCGATAGCGGGAGGGAACCGCTAAACGACCCTTATTATCAATACTGATTTTATTAAAGCCTCGAAACACAATGTCATCCCCGTTATGCTGGTAAAATCCACTTTTACCCACAATTCCCCACTTCGTGAACTATAGGGATTTCGAGGCTTCACTGTCAAGGCTTCTTTGCGTTTTTTTTCATGAATTATGTCTGTTTTTACAATAACTTAGCTGACAAAAGTGGATTTATTCTGTCATATATTATTTAACTGTTTCAATAAGGCTTTTTAATTCATTATCTTTGCTTCATAAGCTAATAAATTACTTTAAGTAGTGACATGTTAAGTGCTTGAAAGTCTTTTTTTCTGACATAACAAAACAATTTAGCCATTATTTTTCAAAATTAGCGCCCATATCGTTTGCCAGCTCGAAATATCGCTGACTGACAGCCATGTTGACGTCTACGCCCTGCATGCCATTTTGGTATAGAAGACCCAAATTATAGGCAGCAATTGCATCACCCATATCGACTGCTTTTTCCAATAGTTCGATTGCTTTTTCCGCATCAATCTCAACGCCCGCACCCCTTTGATATGCAACTCCCAGCATACCAATCGCTTCGGCAACACCTTCATCAGCAAGCGGTTTCAACAGAAGTAAGGCCTTACCATATTCACCTTCAGAAAATGCCTGGCTGACAATTTCTATCGCATCTTGTACGTTTTCGATGTCTTCCAAATCTTTAGCAGCCATAATCAGGCACTAATCACATATTTTAATGTTTCAACAACCTGCTCAGGTGTTTGCGCCCAAGCCATCGCCGCTGCATCCACTTCTTTCAACGGATGAATAATCGATTCATCATGCAAAGTGATATACGGTTTACCTAAGGCAGCGCAACAACCGGCATCAAACGCGGCATTCCATTGTTTATATTTATCACCGAATCGCACGATAGCAATATCACATTTTTCAATCAGGTTTTTTGTACGAATACTGTTTACCTTGGAAGACTTGTGATCACGCCAGAAATTATTTTCATCTTTACCTAAATGATCACCCGCCGCATCACTGGCCTTATGATCTGTTACTGCAGACGTGTAAGTAATTGGAAGACCTAATGCTTCAGTGCCTTTTTTTATTTGTTCGCGCCAGTCAGTATGTATTTCACCTGATAAATAAATTGTCCAACTCATGCTCTGTCCTCTATGAAATAATTTCTCGAAATAGAATAGTTGTTTAATGATTAAATCGATACAAGTTTGTAATAAGTATCATATTTATTCTTATTTTTAACATATTTCTGTCATAATCTCTTTTAATGAACAACAGATCAGACTGTTTTTATATCGCGCTTAATTCGTCGCATAGGAATATTCAATCATGAATATGGAAACGCTGGAATCGCATCTAGATCAATTCATGGTCACTGTTATTGATTGGTCAACCAGTCCACAGTTTTATGCGCAATGCGGTCTGATATTACTCGCAGTCATTACCGCTTTAAGCTTCTCTTTTATTTTAAAAAAATATTCTCCAATTCTCAGAGAAGAACCAAAACCGGGTTACTTGTTTTTTTTAAGAAGTAAAGTTTATCAAGCCCGAGATTTTCTATTTCCATTATTTAATATTATTGCTCTTAGTATCGCAATTGAGCTGAGTCAGTATGCAGTACAACAAAGTTGGTTAATACGTATTGCTGAAAGTCTAGCCGTTGTCTTCATGTTGTATTCCATCATTACACGTTTTGTTCCGAACAAATTTATTAAAATTCTGGTCAAATGGATAGCAATACCCATTGCTGTACTTCAGGTTTTTGGCTGGCTCGATGATGTAAGCGCTTATCTCGATACGATTGATATGCAAGTTGGTAATATCAGAATATCGGCCTTTGCCTTAGCTCGCGTTATCGTTGTAGGTCTAATTCTTTTCTGGTTAGGTCGTGTTTCAAACAACACCGGCCAACAAATTATTCGCAATATTGATAGTTTGGAAATTGGCACGCGCGAAGTTTTAGCAAAACTGTTTCAAGTGATCCTTGTCATTATTATCTTTATTCTGTTGCTGCAGTCCATGGGCATAAACCTGACTGCACTTGCTGTCTTTGGTGGTGCATTAGGTGTCGGGCTCGGTTTTGGTTTGCAAGCCATCGCATCAAACTTTATCTCTGGCATTATTATTCTTATCGATCGATCTATTACTGTTGGAGATTACATTGAACTTGAAGATGGTCAAACAGGAATTATTCGTGAGCTAAAAATGCGTTCAACCACATTGGAAACGTTTGATGGTAAAGACATCATGGTTCCAAACGAACGCTTCATCACCACAAGTTTTATTAACTGGACGCATAAAAATAAAAAACAACGTTACTCGATAGAATTTCAAGTCTCATACAAAACAGATTTGCATGCTTTATTTAAACTGTTAAGGGAAGTCGTCGCCAGTCATCCGCAAGTTTTAAGTGGTCCAGAATTACCTATTGAAGAAAGACCCGATGCTGAAATTGCAGGCTTTGGTGATTCCGGAGTTGATATCCTGATTGAATTCTGGATGGAAGGCATTGATGATGGCCCAAATCGTGTTGGCGCAGATCTACTACAAATGATTTGGGATGCATTTAAAGAACACAATATTGAAATTCCCTACCCACAACGCGAAGTTAAAGTGCTCAACGCAAACGAATTTCAAAATAAATAAAAAAGAGTCGGCCGATAAGCCGGGTTCTGTCGAGGACAATCATTCATCTGGGATGCATATCGCTATGCACCTCAAGCAACCTACCCGGAAACAGTGCGGGCCGCACCATCGTTTCCCTATTTGGTCTTGCTCCAGGTGGGGTTTACCCTGCCACTGCTATTGCTAACAGCGCGGTGCGCTCTTACCGCACCATTTCACCCTTACCTATCGAAATAGGCGGTATATTTTCTGTGGCACTTTCCATCGGCTCACGCCGTCCAGACGTTATCTGGCACCTCGCCCTATGGAGCCCGGACTTTCCTCTATTGAATCAAGTTCAACAGCGATTGCCTGGCCGACTCTCGGGGGTAGTTTATGGTCAGATGAATTACATGCAAGGATTATTCGATGTAATAGTTTGAATAAACCGAATATGAATGATTAAGTAAATCGATCTTCGACATTATCTAACAATCGTCGACCATGAATTATTGCCAGAATGTGTAATTGCTCATCTGCGATTTCATAGATAATCCGATAACTGTATATAAAATGTTCTCGGATCTGGATTTGATTTAACTCGGGAACAACTCGCCCCATTTCAGGTTGAGTCTGCAATGTTTCTACAACACTAATTATTTCATCAACGACGCGCTGAGCATGATGAATAGAATCTCGACTAATAAACTCAGCAATACTATCGATATCTTTTAAAGATTCCTCTGACCAACTTACAGATTTAACCATTTACTTAAGCGTTCCTTCGCTTGTTCGTGACTGCAACTTTTTCCATCGGCAATATCATTTTGCCCACGTTTTATTTTTTCCAGTACATAAAGATGATATTGAATATCTTCATAAGTACTTTCTTCTGGCAAATGTTGCAACATCGTTTCAACATCTTGTTTTGCGGTTTGCATAGGCCACTACCCTCTTCAATCTATGACTATTAGTTTAATAGATTTTTCCAAAATATGCTTGCAGCATTCCTCAAATTTTATAATTTACGCGAGCGGCCTTTCTCGTATTGCGGTGTATTACGAAGCTTTTGTTCGTTTTGTAGTTTCTGATAATTTTCCCAACGTCGTTGATCAAGTTCGCCGGATTCCAATGCGGTTTTAATACCACACTTAATTTCAGTATCATGCTGACAGTTATTAAATTTACATTGCGTCATGAATTCCATGACATCATCAAAGGCATCTTCCAGTCCTGCTTCACAATCACTTAACTGTAATTCTCTTATCCCAGGTGTATCGATCAATATGCCACCGTCATTAAGTAAATGTAATGAGCGTGATGTTGTTGTGTGTTGACCTTTACCATCTTCCACGCTGACTTCTGCTGTTAATTGTTCTGCGTCGGTTAAAGTGTTGATCAAGGTTGACTTACCGACACCGGATGAACCGACTAAAGCAATCGTATGACCTTCAGTACATAAGGTTCTAAGTGAAGATAAACTTGCGCTATCTTTTGCATTAACACATTCAACACGAAGATCGCTTTGCAATGCTTGCACTTGATCTTTATATGACTCCATATCTTCGATCAAATCGATCTTGGTTAAAACAATCACCGGGGTAATTCCCGCTTCAAAAGCCAATGCCAAATAACGTTCAATACGCGAGACATTAAAATCCTGATCACAAGACATAACGATAAACAGTGTATCGACATTTGCAGCAATGGTTTGATCATGTGTTCGTTTACCAGCCGCTTTACGAATAAGTACTGTTTCTCGATCAAGAATTCGCAGCGGCCGTTCACCTTCATTCGGAATTAATATCCAATCGCCAACAGCCAAATTTTTAGGCTCACTGAATACACCAACTTCATACGTTTCAATTCCTTTGCTACTCCAGACAATACAATGGCTACGATGAATTTTAGAGATGCGTGCTGGATAAGATTGAGCTTCTTCTTCGGCGTTTAATTGCTTACCAAAAAATGATTTCCATCCTAATTGAGATAAATTAAAAATAATGACTTCCTAAGGTAAAGATTATTTTACATTTTAAAAACATATAAATTACTTAATCCAAATTCGAGTTTTTAGAGTTCACATTAATACCATATTCTAAAACAGTTATTCCACTGCTATTAAGTCTATCAATTCAATCTGATGCCTTAAGAATCTGCAAAATTTGCCGCTAACTAGCTTATCATCTACACAGTGTAAAACCATGAATCAAGCCAGTAACACCATGATCGGCCGCTTTGAGGTAAGCAAACGCCTTGGCGAAGGACTCCAGGGCAAGGTTTATTTGGGCTGGGATCCGAGTCTGGAACGCAAGGTTGCTTTAAAGGTCATCACTCCCGTTGAAGGTAATGCAGCTTATTCGCAGGATGTTATCGAAGAAGCACGTATCGCTGCACGCATCTCACACCCGAACGTAGTTCCTATCTATGAAGTTGATATGTATCGAAATATGCCGTTACTGGTATTTGAATTTGTCGATGGAGTTACTCTTAAGGATTATTTAAAGGAACATGGCCGTTATAACGAAAAAGATGCCTTATCAATTATGGTTCGTATTGCTGTTGGATTAGCATGCGCACACGAACAGGGAATCGTACATCTCGACTTATCACCAAACAACATCATGATAGACAAGGAAGGACGACCGCACATCATGGATTTCGGTTTGGCTCGTGTCGTCGCTGCAAACGATAAAATTAAAACGGAGAAAGATGTTGGTGGCACGCCAAGATACATGACGCCTGAACATATTTCCGGTAAGGAACTTAGTCCAGCATCAGATATTTTC
>JBFIIJ010000027.1:0-13621 GCA_041601315.1 Gammaproteobacteria bacterium | reverse complement strand
ACATAACTTTAAATATTTCTATAAATAATTCTTTATTGTTTCAAGTTGCATAGGATGGAATTGTGTTAACGCTACAGGAAGCTCAACACCCTGTTTAAGCAATCCATTTATTCGATAAAGTACGGCAACACCAAACAAAATATTCATTGCGACAGTTACCGCATCTCTATTGTTCGTTTCTGATAGGAACGACTCTCGCGTCCATTCATTAAAGGCGCCCATAGCAGGTCCACACCATACTTGATAATCAACTTGACGGTCTTCAACACCGGCATTGGCCCAACGCGAAGATAATCCTAAATACCAACGGAAGATTAACGCCATCTTATGCTTTGCGTCTTTACTCGCTTTTTCAACTTGTCGTGGATCGCGATCATTAAAAAACTCTTCTGTCTTTTGCCACACTTCTTGCAATGACATTTTGAAAATTGTTTTTTCCAGATTTGCTTTTTCTTTTTCTGGAATGTCTTCTATTGATCCATATTTTTTATAGATGTCATAAAGTTTATTACCGCGCATCGCGAACATGGTGCCGCGTTTTAATACTTGTAACTTCACACCCATTTCAAACATATCAACTGCGGGTGCCATAGTGACATCGGCTTGTTCGGCATTCGCTAACATTTCTCTGACAATGTCTGATGAACCTGATTCTTTACACGCTTGATTAACTGTACCAGTAACAATATAAGCTGCACCCATTGCAAACGCACCTAATGCTGAAGCAGGCGTTGCTATTCCTCCAGCAGCACCTACACGCAAAGGATGTTTATAATTATATTTCGCCTGATACTGATCACGTAGAGACAACATTGTTGGTAACAATGTAATGGCAGGTCGATTATCAGTATGACCACCAGAGTCAGCTTCAACCGTTAAGTCTTGTGCCATCGGAATTCCATTTGCCAATTCTGCTTCTTCTTGTGTTATCGCACCCTGCTCTAATAATTGATTTAATAATTTTTCCGGCGGCGGACTAAACCATTTACTTGCTAATTCAACACGTGATGCCTTAGCTATGATTCTATTAGGAACAATAATATTGCCTTGGCCATCTTTATGAATACCTTTCACTCGATAACGAACTACCGGCAATGTCAGTTTCATGTAAGCAGATGTTTCAACCAGTGTCACGCCGTACTTCAAATAAAGATCAACAACTGCATCTTCATGTCCAATTTCATTCGGGCTATAGATAAGATTATAACAATGCGTTTTATCACCGACTGATGCTTGAAGTCGCTTAATCGCTGTTTCTATTTCAGCTATGGACAAACCCGCTGCACCGAATGATGCCAACATGCCTTCGTTCGCCAAGGCCTCAACCAATTCAACAGATGCAATACCATTCGCCATCGAACCTGCCATATACGGATAGTTAATTTGATAGTCCTGACAAAAATTTTGATCGCCTAATGCTCTAATAGTTTGAGCGGGAGAAATACCAAGTAAAGAATACTGATTGTCCTTAGTCTGTGAATTATCATTCTGATTATCAAACTGAATCGAACCACCCAGGGCAATTGCAGTTTTGGATTTATTCTCAACGATACAAAATGGCACATTTAATAGATAAAGCTGTTCAGGCAATTTTTCCAAATCAAACAGTTGAGCGCGACTATCCGACTGCCACACGTTTCGAGAATGACGCTTTGTTTCCGTCGTACGAGACGGACTAATAATTTCTGGAACGGAACTCACTGTATTTAACCAATAATGCCTTCTGATATGTTATGGCGGAAAGGACAATGCTTATTTATTTACATCCATCTATTCTAATTGTAATGTGCGCGTCCTAAACAGCCCTAATTATTGAATAATATCATTATTTTGTGGCAAAACCTTGTAGCATCATCGTTCAAAACGATTAAGGTTTAGTTAATATTTGGTTCAGTCAGCAACTAAATCACTATTTTGATTTTGTGAGGTTAGTTAACTTAAAACGAAGCAGTAAACTAAGATATTGTTTTTAATAGAGATAAGCATTTTTAATGAAATCCAAATACGAGTTTCAGACTAAATTCGATGATATTGCGTATCAAAATGAGATATTGCAGCATGTCTCTCGCACCTTTGCCTTAACGATACCACAATTGCCTGAGCCATTATGCACGGTCGTTGCAAATGCCTACCTGTTATGTCGAATTGCCGACACAATCGAAGATGATAAGCTCATGACGGCTGGGCAAAAAAAACAATATGCGGAACGTTTTATCGAAGTTGTTAAGGGAAATGATGATGCAGAGTCATTTGCCGAAGCCCTGTTTCCCTTATTATCGCCAACAGCAACTGAGGCTGAACATGACCTGATTGCCAATACCGCGCCAGTGATACGGCTTACGCATGGATTTAATGTTCGCCAACGCTCCGCTCTTGAGAGATGCGTAAAAATCATGGCCGATGGTATGGTGATATATCAGGATGCTGAAACCCTTGATGGCGTTGCTGATCAGAAGGATATGGATCAATATTGTTATTATGTAGCTGGCGTTGTTGGCGAAATGTTGACCGAACTTTTTTGTGACCATTCACCTGAAATTGACGCTCATCGAGATGAGATGATGAAACTAGGTGTCTCATTTGGTCAGGGCTTGCAAATGACTAATATATTGAAAGATATCTGGGAAGATCATGAACGTGGCGCTTGCTGGTTACCTCGAGATGTATTCGAAAAACATGGCGTCGATATTCGTCATAAAGCGCCAGGCAAAATGGGCGAAGGTTTCAATGAAGCTTTAATCGAATTACTCGGTATTGCTCATGCTCATGTCTATAATGCTTTGCGCTATACTTTGATGATTCCGGAAAAGGAAAAAGGATTACGTAAATTTTGTTTATGGGCCTTGGGAATGGCAGTGTTAACACTTGAAAAGATTCGACAACATCCGGAATTCACCCTGGGACAACAAGTTAAAATTAGTCGTCGCAGTGTTAAAATCACCATCTTTCTGACGAGTCTGTTTGTCGGACAAAATAGAATATTAGCTTATCTTTTCCAATTTGGTGGACGTCGATTGCCTATGGCAAATATTCATGAGAAACTTCGATGAAATCAGTAATATACGTGAATATAACGATAAAAAATAAATCTGAAAACAAGATTAAATCATGACCTTCGATTCTAATAACGATAATGCTCTCGACGATGCTGCTGGAGAGTCTCATTCAAAGAAAATTGCAATTAATATAGACGAGGTTATTCAATCAGCTAAAAGTACGTTACTGGAACAGCAGCAAGATGACGGGCATTGGATCTACGAACTCGAAGCCGACTGCACTATTCCCGCTGAATATATATTAATGAATCACTTCGTTGATGAAGTCGACGATGAAACGGAACAAAAGATCGCACAATATTTACGTGATCAACAAAATGAAGAAGGTGGATGGTCACTCTATACTGGTGGCGATTTTGATATCAGTTGTTCAGTTAAAAGCTACTATGCATTAAAAATCGTTGGCGACAGCCCACAAGAAGAACACATGATTCGCGCAAGAAGCATGATTTTAAATCATGGCGGCGCTGCTCGTAGTAATGTATTTACTCGAATTTTAATGGCCTTGTTCGAACAAGTCCCCTGGCGAGCGACACCATTTATTCCTGCTGAAGTTATTATTCTACCAAAATGGTTTCCATTCCATATAGACAAAGTTTCGTATTGGTCACGAACTGTCATGGTGCCATTATTTATTTTGTGTACGATAAAACCCAAAGCAGCTAATCCTCGCGGAGTTGATATAAGAGAGCTTTTTAGTATTCCCCCGGAAGATGAACAAAATTATTTCAAAGTCACAACACCACTGACGCGAGCATTTTTAATTCTTGATCACATCGGTCGTTTAGCTGAAAAAATCGTACCAAAGTTTGTACGTCAATATTCTATTGATAAATGCAAACAATGGTCTCTTGATCGAATGAATGAAGAATATGGTATTGGCGGTATTTTCCCTGCGATGGTTAATGTTTTTGAATCGTTAGTTATTCTGGGCTATCCAAAAGATGATCCCATACGAAAGCAAGCTCGACAAGCTATTGATTCTCTATTAACTAAACGCGGCAATTCAATGTATTGCCAACCTTGTGTTTCTCCCGTGTGGGATACCTGTCTTGCTAGCCAAGCTATGATCGAAACTGAAACCGAAGAGAATATTACGCCTGAAATCGAACATGCACTTGATTGGCTTAAAGACAGACAACTCAGTGATGAACCAGGTGATTGGCGTATCCCCAGACCTAATCTCGCTGGCGGCGGTTGGGCATTTCAATACAGTAATTACTATTTTCCTGATTTGGATGATACATCGATGGTTGCCTGGGCAATGCATCGAACGGGTAAAGAGAAGTATTCTGAATCTATCCAACGTGCAGCAAACTGGGTCGCTGGTATGCGTTCGAATGGCGGCGGCTTTGGATCATTTGAAGTGAATAACACACAGTATTATTTAAACGCGATTCCCTTTGCTGACCATGGTGCTTTGTTGGATCCGCCTACTGCCGATGTCACCGGACGCTCTATTGCACTACTTAGCCTTGCTGATAAAGAGAAATATGCTTCTGTTATAAATGATGCTATTAATTTTATAAAATCGGATCAGGAAGAAGATGGTTCCTGGTTTGGCCGTTGGGGAACTAATTATATTTACGGAACATGGTCTGTTCTTACCGCACTTGAACTTGCTGACGAAGATCCACAACAAGATTACATTAGAAAAGCTGTTACATATTTACAAAGTATGCAAAATGATGATGGCGGTTGGGGTGAGAGTAACGATAGTTATTATCCACCAAAACATCATCGTCCATTTGAAAGCACTGCCTACCAAACTGCATGGGCATTACTTTCATTATTAGCTGTCGGTGAAACTGACACGGATACAGTAAGAAGAGGCATTGATTATTTAATTTCTAATCAATCCAGTGACGGTCATTGGTATAATGACAGTTATACAGCTCCGGGTTTTCCTCGTGTTTTTTATTTGAAATACCATGGTTACACAAAGTATTTCCCGTTATGGGCATTAGCTCGTTACAGAAACCTTTCGCAAAATAAGGTTTGAGTAAGCTAGGCATCATTGCGGCCTTACCCGCTGAAGCGGCTTGTCTATATAATAAAAAACTAACTGTTCTATTACCCATCGAAATTCAAAAAGATGTCTTTTTGTGTTTGTCCGGTATGGGTTATGAAGCAGCTTCTAATGCTGCAAAAAAATGTCTTAATGCTAGCGTGGATGCCTTAATCAGCTGGGGAGTTGCAGGTGCCACCGAGTCTACGCTCAACTCTGGTGATTTAATTCTCGCCGAATCGATAATTGGTCAGGACAAAACCTATCTAACATCAACTGAATGGAATAATAAATTACTGACCTATTTTCAAGCTGATAAAAACAGCATGATAAGTGGCGATATTGCGTCAAGCAAAGAAATATGTGCATCAACATCAGATAAAGATGCCTTGCTAAATAAAACTGGCGCTATCGCTGTTGACATGGAAAGCGCTGCTATTGCTGAAATTGCGATGAATCATAATCTCGATTTTTTGGTTATTCGCGCCATTGCGGATAGGGCCAATGCATCTATTCCTGAAGCAGTGCTGAAATGTACTGATAACCTTGGCAACCCTAAAATAATAAAATTTATATTATCGTGTGTTATAAAACCGGCGCAAATTAGGGAAATTGCCACCTTGGCGAAAAGCTATAAAATGGCTTTAAATAGCTTAAGTAATATTGCGTCAGATTTAAAAAAACAGAATTTCTTTCGTGTTTGATCCAACCGCTTGTTATAAAATCAAAGCTGGTTTATAAGAACGCATAATATTGTCCACTAAATAATGATTAATATGAAAATAAGTAAAGAGCAGATTGAAGAATTCAAATCCACCGGCTTTCTCGTTATTCGTAAGTTATACGACGCAGAAAGAATGAAAGAAATTACTACCTGGACTGAAGAAGTAACGAATTACCCGGAAATCCCGGGCAACGTCATGATGTATTTTGAACAGAGCCAATTAGAACCTGGAAAGAGAATAATTTCGCGTATTGAAGATGTTGAACCTTTTCATAAAGGATTCAGTGAGCTTTTTATGCGCGGCGAAATTCAACAAATTACTTCCCAATTATTTGATGATGAGGCCGTTCTTTTTAAAGATAAAATCAATTTCAAGATGCCTGGTGCCGATGGTTTCAAGGCGCATCAGGATGTACAAGCTGGCTGGGATCGTTATGCTAAATTACATATCACAGCATTAGTCAGTGTCGATCCCTCTACAGTTGAAAATGGCTGCCTTGAAGTTGCTAATGGATATAATAATGAAGGTCTTATTGGAGAACAATGGGCTCCATTAGAAGAAGATGGATTAGATTATGTCGCATTACCAACAGAGCCAGGCGATGCGGTATTCTTTGATTCTTACGCACCACATCGTTCAAAACCAAATATGACTAACGATAAACGTCGTGTTCTTTATGTTACTTAT
Source organism: Gammaproteobacteria bacterium (assembly GCA_041601315.1). Taxonomy (GTDB): domain Bacteria; phylum Pseudomonadota; class Gammaproteobacteria; order Eutrophobiales; family Eutrophobiaceae; genus UBA7359. The sequence goes on along the minus strand of JBFIIJ010000027.1, from coordinate 7,145 downwards.
AATGCAGCAGCTGAAGGTGATCATCGTAGACAATATTATGATGATAAACGTCTTAGTTACCCGCCTGATATTGAACGTGAGGCTGATAAAGAATACGTTTTTAGAGTCTAGACATAGACAAACGCCTGTCCATTATCTATTTGGAAATCGTCATATATGAATGACATTCATTCATCATACTTCGATCAAAAAATTGTCAAGCTCGTTCAGTTTGTAGAAAACTATCGAATAGCAATTATTATAAGCTATATTACACTAACGATTTTTTCTGTCTTTTACATAAAAGATAATCTGGGTGTCAGTACCGATACGACAGATATGTTATCGGAGGACTTAGCCTGGCGAAAACTGGATATCGAATATGAAAAAGAGTTTCCGCAATTTACTGATAACCTCCTTATTGTTATTGAATCAGATACGCCTGATCAAGCCTCTGACACAGCTACAAAATTACATTCTGCATTAAAAGAAAATCCTGTATTAATTAATGATATTTATTATCCAAATTTACTTCCCTATTTTCGTCAATCAGCATTTTTATTTTTAGACACTGATGAATTACAGGATTTAGCAGATCAATTAGCAACGATACAACCTTTCCTTGGCACACTTTTGCAAGACAAAAACTTACGTGGCTTATTTACCATGTTAAGTGATGCCTTGAAGTATAAGCAGGATGGTGAAGAAATAGATTTAAAACCTTTGCTAGTTGAAATAAATCGTGCATTTGAAAACACAAAATATAATGTGTCATGGCAACGATTGATGAGCACCGACAAAGAATTAAAATCAATCTATCGTGAGTTCATTGTATTAAGAACGCTCGAATCTGATGAAGAGTTTTTACCGGGTGAAGATGTTATCAATCATGTGAAATCAACAATAAATTCACTTGGCCTAGTTAATAGCCAGATTAATGATGGTATCAGAATACGTTTAACTGGAGGCACAGCACTTTCTTATGAAGAATTAAAAAGCGTTTCAGAAGCTAATATTCAAGCAATCATCATTTCATTTATTCTAGTCACTATTATTTTATTAATCGGCCTAGGCTCAGGCTGGTTAGTCATAGCTTCAATCATTACTTTAATATTTGGCTTGATCGCAACGACAGCTTTTGCAGCTGCGACAGTGGGTGAACTAAACCTTATTTCTGTTGCATTTGCTGTACTGTATATTGGACTGGGGATTGATTTCACAATACATTTGACACTGCGTTATCGAGAACAAACCTTACTTTCAAACAACAATAACAATGCATTGCAACGGGCGATGACATATATTTTTCGTTCGTTAATTCTCTGTGCAATTACGACAGCAATTGGTTTTTATTCTTTTATACCAACAGACTATGAAGGCGTTGCTGAACTTGGCTGGATTGCTGGCAGCGGTATGTTTATCAGTATTTTTTTCACGCTGACCTTATTGCCTGCATTATTAAGTTTAAAACCAGAATCATCTAATATTAATAACGCTGCTAAAAACACGCCTGCTTTAATAACTCTATTAACGTCCTTACCTTATCAGTATTCGAAACAAATATTGTTGTTTACGCTGCTTATATTGATAGGTTTTATGACACAACTTCACAAAGTTAGTTTTGATATCAATACACTTAATCTTCAAGACCCGGAAAATGAATCGGTTCAAACATATAGAGATTTATTAAAAGACAGTGATTCTTCTCCCTGGAGTAGCATTTTACTTAAACAAGATAAAAGTGAAGCTAAAGCTGCGATAAAAAAAATCAAAAAACTGGATTTAGTCGATAGCGTTGTCTGGTTTGACGATCTATTACCAGAAGACCAGGAAGAAAAACTATTCATTATTGATGAAATGAATTTATTCATGGGAATACTTTCAACAGAAAAAGCAAGCAAGGAAATTAGTAGCGAAGATAGAATAAATGCAATAAAGAAACTTAAAATACAATTAGACAATTTTTCTGATCCTGAACTGGATTCGGAAATCAGTAAACTCAATACGCATTTAACATCATTTTTAAAGAGTACTCTTAATGAAACAAATTTAGCATCTCTGGAAAAACAGCTGTTATTTAATCTTGACGGAAGAATTCATGCGCTCAATGATGCATTGGCTGCAACACCAGTTGAACTTAATGATATTCCCGATGAAGTTCATGATCGCTGGATTAGCGACAAACATTATAAAATAGAAATTTTTCCAAAAGAAAATTTAAACGATAATGCCGCCATGCAACGCTTCGTTAAGCAACTTCAAGCCTTTGATGATACAGTCATTGGCTCACCTATTATTAACATCGAAGCTGGTGAGGCTGTAATCACCGCATTCAAAACTGCATTGACCTATGCCCTGATAGCCATTGCATTGTTACTACTTATATTAATCAAACGAAAACTGGATGCGGCAATTATCCTAATTTCCGTTCTGGTTGGTTCTGTTTTTACATTTGGCTTTATGTTGATATTCAATATACCGCTTAATTTTGCCAATATCATTGGCTTACCCTTGTTACTAGGCATCGGTGTAGACAGTGGAATCCATATCGCAGACCGATTTCGCCAGGAACAAGATTCAAAAAAGAATATTTTTATGACCAGTTCTTCACGTGGCGTTATTGTTAGTTCACTAACCACAATTTGCAGTATCGGTAACCTAGCTTTTTCTTCTCATACCGGCACAGCAAGCATGGGATTGTTATTAACATTGGGACTTGCCTCAATGATGATATCGACTATGATGATCCTCCCTGCTTTTCTGATATGGCAAAACTCATTGAAAAAAACAGCATTATGAAAACATTAGTCACAGGTGCAAATGGATTTATAGGCTCTGCTGTCGTACGTTTATTACTAGATAAAAATTATGACGTACGTGTATTGGTTCGACCTGACTCAGACAGGCGAAACTTCAATGGCCTGGATATTGAAATCATAGAAGGTGATTTGAGGGATAATGAATCTTTAAAACGTGCTGTGACTGATTGTAATACCTTGTTCCACCTTGCCGCTGATTACCGCTTATGGATTCCTGATCCGGAAAATATGTATCAAATAAATGTCGATGGTACACGCAATATCATCATTGCTGCAACTGAAGCCAATATTGAAAAAATTGTTTATACCAGTAGTGTTGCTACTTTAGGCATGAATGAAGATGGAACAGCCTCTGACGAAACAACACCTGTATCGATTAAAGATATGACTGGCCATTATAAACGCTCAAAATTTCTCGCCGAAGAGGAAGTTAATAAACTCATAAAAGAAAGAGCCTGCCCGGTTACTATAGTTAATCCTTCAACACCCGTTGGTCCGCGAGATATTAAACCAACACCGACAGGAAAAATTGTACTCGACACAATAAGAAAACGTATGCCAGCTTATGTCGACACGGGTTTAAATATTGTTCATGTTAATGATGTTGCAAACGGACATTTACTGGCTATGGAAAAAGGTGAAATTGGAGAACGGTATATACTCGGTGGCGATAATATGACTTTGGCATCGATACTGGAATATATCTGTGTCAGTCAGGATATGTCTCCACCAACGATTAAATTACCACATAATCTGGTCTTACCTATTGCCTGGTTTATGGAACGACTGGCAGATATAACCCACAAAGAACCTAGAGCAACTGTAGATAGTGTAAGGATGTCAAAGAAAATGATGTTCTTTTCAAGTGAAAAAGCTAAAGAAAAACTGGGATATCAATCACGACCAGGCACTGAAGGCCTTAAAGATGCGATAGACTGGTTTAATACAGAAAATTACACTTAAGATTTATCTATGAGGTTTCCCCCTTGCGGGGGAAATTTACTCAATACCTAATATACTACTTGGTTAACACTCCGTGTCATAAGGTGCGCCGTCCTTAGCGCTGTTCATCCTTGAATGTATCCATTACAAGAAGTCACGTCCCTGTGCCAAGAACTATAGGTGTATTGATCGGCAATGGGAATTATCGCAAATGATGAAATGTAGTCAGTTCAGACCTACTCACAAATAAGGAGAGTTCGACAGGAATTTGTTCTAAAACAAAAAATAAGATAAAGAAATAACGAACATCACCATAATTATACTCATACCCATAGCAAGAGAGAGCTGCATATCTAATTTTTCATCAAGATAGCGTTTCAATTTTAAATTAGAGAAATGAAGGCTGAACATTTTTTGCAGCTGACATAGTTTATCGATGATAAAAATTGAAACCACTTTTCCAAACTTTCTATAAAACCAGTCAAAATCAAGGCTGATAGTTAAAGTTCTTTTCATCAACGGCAACATCACAAAGAAAGCCAAACCAGAGAAAAGCAATAATTGTAATTGAGTAACAGTATGCGCCGCTGTGTACGGCACGTAATTCACTTCATAAGGCAACATGACATAAAGTAAATCCGGGAAAAGCCCTAAAATAATGCAGGCACTGGCAAAAAGTATCATAGCCAATTTCATGTTAAACGGCGGATCATCTGGTCTTAAACCGCTATCTTTTTGAAAGAAGACAAACCACGGAAATTTTATTCCTGCATGTAAAAATACACCTGCCGATGCTGCTTGTAATAATAACCATACCCATAACAGATGCTCATCTACCGATGATTGTGTGACCATGGACTTACTGACAAAACCGGAAGTTAAGGGAAAGGAAGAGATTGCCAGAGCACCAATAATCCCACAAATCGCAGTTATTGGCATAGATTGTATTAAACCGCCCAGATCCGTACATTTCCGTTTCCCGGTCATGTACAAAACAGAACCGGCAGACATTAAGAGCAAAGCCTTATATATAATGTGTGTGAAAGCATGTGCCGCGGCACCATTTAAAGCCATTTCGGTACCGATGCCAATCCCTACTATCATGAAACCAACCTGATTGATGATGCTATAAGCCAAAATGCGTCGCATATCATTTTCAAGTAATGCATAAATGATCCCGTAAAAAATCATAAACAAGCCGATATACACTAATAACTCTGTTCCGGGAAAACCTCTTAGCAAAACATACACCGCTGTTTTAGTTGTAAAGGCACTTAAAAATACAGTGCCACTGAATGAGGCTTCAGGATATGCATCTGCCAACCATGCTGTTAATGGTGGTGCTCCTGCATTTAATAGAAAACCACAAAGTATCAACCATGTGGCAATGCTGTCCGCTTGCATCGCTGTAAATTGTATCGAACCCGTTTCATGGACATAGGCTGCAATACCACACATCAAAATGACGCCACCTAGTAAATGAATAACGATATAGCGCATACCTGCTAGTCGAGAGTTTTCTGTTTGTGCAGACCAGATAACCAAAGTTGATGCTAACGCCATTAGCTCCCAGAATATAAACAAACTCAAAAGATCGCCGGCAAGTACGACGGACATAGCGCCACCAGCATAAATAAAGGCTGCGGCTAATTCTTTTGAACCGGCTTGTTTGCAACAAAATAAGCTGCCAGTAAAAACAGTCAATGAAAATACAGTAATAAATAAACGACTTAATGAATCAAGATTAATAAGTATTAATTCATAACCCAGATATTGAATAGAGCAAGCCGAGCCAAATGACATATTCCAGACACTGGCTAATGCAAGACAAGGAATCATTAAAACAAACAGGGTTCGTTTCGTTCCCTGCAAAAAAGGAATCAATAAACCTGACAAGATTAATAACAAACCAGGATGAAAAAGACTACACGTCATAGTAATCATCCTTACGCTTAATCAGGAAACCTAATACTTTTGCAAAAACAACCATTCCAACACAGGCGAAAAAACCAAAAAGCGCATGAAACCCGAACAAGCCTTCTACTTTGAAATGCGGATGTAAAGTCACGAAAACTTCGGCCAGCACAGTTAATGCCAGAATAACAATGGTGCCTATCCATAATTTCTTAATAGATGACTTTCTATAAAACCAGTTTTGTTTCATGACATATTACCTGCCAATAGATTAACCAACTGTAATGGAACTTCAGGAAAGAAAAATAATACTATTGTCATTATTGCTGTAAATGTTAATGCAAATACTATTGCTAATGGCGCTTCATGATAATCAAGTTCTTTTCCATCTGCCGGTTTCTTAAAAAAAGCAGCATATATAATAGGCAAGAAATAACCGGCATTTAATAAAGTACTAATTATAATGACAGCAACTGCAAACCATGATTCAACGGAAAAAGCACCTTGCAATATATACCACTTACTCAAAAAGCCTGCTGTCGGTGGAACACCAATCATTGATAAGCTGGCAATTGCAAAGGCCCCCATAGTCCATGGCATAGCCTTGCCTATTCCATCGAGTTCACTGACCGCTGTTTTATGAGTTGCGGTATAAATCGATCCGGCAGCAAAGAACAAAGTTATTTTACCAAACGCATGTGCAAGAATATGAAGTGCTGCACCCATAATAGATATCGGCGCTAATAATGCCGTTGCTAAAATAACATAGGATAATTGACTAATCGTTGAATAGGCTAAACGACGCTTTAAATTATCCGCTTGTAAAGCAATTATAGAGGCAACAATAATAGTCATACCTGCTAGATAAAGCAGAATATTGACTTCGATTATTTCAGACAATAAAGCCGGACTAAAAATATAAGTCACAATTTTAACAATACTAAACACACCTGCTTTTACTACGGCAACAGCATGCAACAAGGCACTTACTGGTGTTGGTGCAACCATAGCTGCCGGCAACCATCGATGCATTGGCATTAATGCAGCCTTACCAATTCCGTAAGCAAACAACATTAATAAAATAAGTATGACACTATGCCCCACCTCATTATTCAATATACCGCCGTTGCTAAACTCAGTCGTTCCCGCTAATACATTTGTCCAGATTATGGCTGGCAGAAAAAAACAAATTGAGGTGGTAAGAAGAATGCCAAGGTAGACGCGACCCGCTCGCATTGCATCTTCACTACCTTTATGCGTTACCAAGGGATAAGTTGATAGTGTTAACGCTTCATAAAAAATAAATAATGTAATTAAGTTTGCCGAAAAAGCGATACCCATCGTACTGGCAATTGCTATAGCAAAACATATATAGAAACGGGTTTGATGCTTTTCCTTATTGCCTCGCATGTAACCTATGGAATAAATCGAATTAATTAACCATAAAAAAGACGCGATACAACCAAACAACATACCTAATGGCTCAATCTT
>JBFIIJ010000026.1:0-14047 GCA_041601315.1 Gammaproteobacteria bacterium | reverse complement strand
TATGATTGCATGGCAATTAAAACGCTATCACGACATCACCGTGTCTCGTAACGGTTGTTACAATGTATTAGTTCGTAACCGATTAAATCGGTTACCTGAAAACATAAAAATGCGTTCTCGTAGTAAGTTCAAAAGTTATCAAAAAAAAGTACCAGGGCATCATGTTCAAATTGATGTTAAGTTCCTGTTCTTCGAAGATAAACAAGGAAAACGAATTAAGCGGTTTCAATATACTGCTATTGACGATTGTACGCGTATAAGAGCCCTTAAAGTCTATAACAAACATAACCAAGCTAATTCGATTGTTTTCTTGAATTATGTCATCGAATGGTTTCCATTCCGGATTAAAACGATCCGAGCTGATAATGGACATGAATTCCAAACCAAGTTTCATTGGCATATTGGTGATATGGGAATGCAGCATGTTTACATTAAACCAGGAACGCCACGATTGAATGGCAAAGTCGAACGCTCTCACTTAACCGATCAACGAGAATTTTATCAAGTTTTGGACTACAAAGGTGATGTTGATTTACGCTTAAAACTTAGGCAATGGGAGGATTACTACAATTTTTTGAGACCTCATTTTGCACATGCAGGAAAAACACCGTATGAAAAATTAAAACGGACTATGTTAGGATAACATCAACGTCTAGCTAGGTCGTAGAAAAGACAACCCAACTCATCCCCTAGTCAAAAATCCTAGAGAGTGACAGTCTTGAGCCATCTAAGAATTTCGGCCCAATTTTAGGGTTGTTAAGATTTCCAGATAGATAAAGACCTGCATATATAGATATGTCTGTAGAGAAAATAAAAATCACTCAAGAAATAATTCAAATTTATGATTTTTCAACTCAGGAAAATATTGGGGGAAAGGTTTATTTATCTATTAAAAAGCTAACAACTTATCTACTAATTTAACCATGGCCAGTGTATCCATTTTGCAGTATTCAAGTAAGTTGTTCATAGTGATTTCTATTTCTTCGTTCGTTAATTTATCTTGCAACATATCAAGATAGAGTAAAGAAGCAGTACCACCATCTGCGATTGATAAATTGCCATATGACATATCAGTATAGATAGGCAATATAGTTTTAATGCTGTAACTGCCCATTTGTTTATGGTTATATAATTGACGTTTTCTAAATACGTCCATTAAATCTACCATTCGATCATTGATATTTTTTAATCTTTCTGCATGGTGAGGAAATAATACTGCTAGCTCATTATTTCTACTCGCTTCCATGGATTTGTTATAGACAATGACTGAGCCACTATCGCCACATAAAGAAATTAACTTTTCTGTGAATGCTTCTCTTGGATCGTCTATTGGATTATGTAGGTATTCATGATGAGAAGGTTCATTGCCAGATTTATTTAGAATATGTAGAGAAAATTGGAACGGAATTTGTTGGTAGGGACGTGTGCCATCGAATAGAGGAATGGCAGGAAATAGCGTTTCATAATCTAAATAATATAAAGGATATACGAGTTGACTCAAAAACGATTGAATCGCATCTCTATCAATATTTTCATTATCGTTAACAAAACAATCCACATCGATTTTTTTTAATCCACCTGGATAAAGATTCGTGGGCACGTCTCTAAGATCAAAGCTTGAAGTACTAGTGTATATTTGTTCGGCTTTTTTAGACGGATAAACATTATAAATAGAGTAGGTCGGCACGTGTTTCCAACAATGTTCTTTATAATCACATTCAAATGGTGAAAAGCAGTGATGGCCAATACTAATATCTGGCTCGCAGGCGGCGTCCCTTAGGGTTACTAACTCATGGGATAAGGCTTCAATATTGACCTGTTTTGAAATGACTTGTTCTGTTACATCTTCTAGTTTTAATAAACCATGTGGATCGATATCTCCATTACGGACATATTGGTTATCTATATGCATCAAATAACAACGATTAATTTTATAGCCTGAACAATTAAATACGTGATATTGAAATGACAAATCATCGATATGATAATCCTTTACAGAGGTAGAGCTTTTTACTTCAATCAAATCCCACGTCTTTGTCTCTAAATCCTTCCTCAGAATATCAATTCGGGAATAGCCTCCATGCACTGGATGCATGGTTGTTGCTTCATAGATGATTTTTTTTCCTTGGCTAATAAATCCCTCAGTTTTCTTGATAGCACCGCTGACGTCCCAATATTGGTTATCTACTAATACACCTCCATCATAGTACCTTTGTGCATACGCTCCGATTTCATGGCCTGTGTCAAATTTAGCTTGTGTGTTCGTGTCGATTTCAGGTGATAAATCCTTACGATTTTTGTAGTACCAAAGTGATTTAGCACATTGTAATCCCTTCATGTATTGGGTTTTTGATATTGTAGGTTTTACGCTCATATTTTTTCACCTGTTATTCATATAACTTCTTCATACAATTAATTTCTTTAATTAGATCAATTCTAAGAGATTGGGGGGATAGCACCTCAACATTCCTGCCAAAACCTAATAACCACCACCTTAAGTCCTGAGTGTCTAGTATTGTTGCAATTACTGTACTGGTTGTTCCATCTATGTCTTTGATTATTTGGTCATCGCATAAAGGCGTTTCATGCAAGTGATTGACAGTATTATTGAAAAACTTGAGTTTTACCTTAACCTTTTTTCCACTATCTTGAAGTTCAAATGCTCCTGAATATGCATAGTCCTCTAAGCAGAATCCATCTATTGAATTAGATGGCTCGTCCATAACATTTGTACTTTTAATTCTATGTAACGCAAGTTGCCTAACTTCGGCATAATTCCAAAAAGTACATACCAAATAGATGGAAGGTCCTTTCAATACTATTCCCAATGGACTGATGAGTTGCTTACTTTTTTCTTTGTATACAATCTCAATTTTTTTATTGTTAAGTAAGGCATCATATACATTATTGATTACATCCTTATTGATTAGGGCAGGTTGTAGACGCATTCCTCTAGGCAATTGAGTAATTTTGTTGAGCCACTTACCATATTTTTTATTGTTGAGACGATTTAGTTGCTCCTTAGCAGCATTAAAATATGGAGTAAGGTGCTTATGAATAGCTGGAGGCAAAAAATCTTTCAAATGCTTTTCAGAAAGAGAAAAGGTAAGGGCGCTTCTAAAATCAATCATAGGTAGGGTCGTCAAGACACTATTATCGAATGACCATCCATACGGAATTGATGTGTCGTCACATTTCAAGCCAAATAACGGCTCCAGATGATTCAGATCACGTTCAACCGTTCTTTTGCTAACTGGGAATCCTTGCTCTTCAAGGTAATGGCATAAGTCAGTTACCGTAATTTTAGAAGGATATCGTGGAATCCTTTTTAACATCAAAACCTGTCTGTAGCTCGAGTCTGCCATATTTAGTGCGACATATTATGTCGCTCCTTGCTGTAAAGTTTAATCATAACAAATATAGCTGCATAAACGACATAATGTGTCGTACAAAGTAGCTTATTTGATAAGCATAATAATCAGATTTTAGGTATTAAGGAAAAATATGAAAAAAGTATCTACTCATTGGTCGCCGTCAACAGCATCATTAATAAAGATGTTAATCCTAAGAATGCTAGTTCCTTTGTCGGGCATGCATCATTTTATAGGTGACTATGGCTTAAAAGATAATGAACTTGTCGAATTTTTGGATCTTACTGATTTAGAAAGCAGTGAAGAAGAATTTAATCAGAAAGAGGTGAAGGTAAGACTAAGGAATACATATGAGGCATATGAAAAAGAATTTAATGGTAAATATATACCAGATGAAATCAGCCACTTTATTGCTTTAATAAATAATAATATTGGACTGAGTGATGCTGAGGAAAAGATATTATCTTTTATGTTGATGTGTAAACAAGATAATTTATTGGAAACCTCTATCGATTATCTAGGTAAACATTCATTTTTAAAGCTTAAAAACACTTTGTCTTTTCTATTAGATATAGAAATCGAGCAAATTAATCATTGTTTGAGTAGAAAAGGGAAATTAATAAGTAGCGGTTTAATTGAATTAGATTGTAATAGCCTTTTAGACAATTGTTTTGAATTTTTTAGTAACCCTTTTGTGGATGAATCCCTTTGTAAAGAATCGACGATTTATACATTGTTAAGAGGGCGTATCAATAAACCACCAAAATCGACATTAAATAGATGTGATTACATTCATTATGAAGATGAAATTAATTTGATTACAAAATATTTAAGTAATGGTGAAAATAAAAATGGAGTGAATATTTTTATTTACGGTGAGCCGGGTACCGGGAAAAGTGAATTAGCAAGGTTTATATCAGAAGAATTACAAAAAACACTCTATGAGGTAGCAATTTCAGATGAAGATGGTGATCCAATAACAGGCAGTGATAGGCTTAAGGCTTGTCGCTTAGCACAAAATTTACTTGGCAATAAAAAGTCGATATTGGTTTTTGATGAGGTTCAAGACATATTAGATGATGCAGAATATTTATTTAGTAAAAGTACTGCAGAGACACATAAGGGTTGGTTTAACAGATTATTGGAAGAAAACGTTATTCCAACAATATGGATAGCTAATCATTGTAGTTATATAGATCAGGCAATCCTGAGGAGGTTTGATTTAATATTTGAATTAAATATTCCTCTAAAACCATATAGAGAAAGGATAGTCAAAAAGTATTGTGGAAACAAAATTAATACAAGTTTGAAAAAGAAAATACTTAATAATGGACATATCTCACCGGCATTGATTTCACAGGCGGTAAAAGTTGTTGAGCAAATCTCAGATCCAAATAAAAATGATTATTCAAAATATTTGGAGACAGTTATTGATAATAAACTAAGTGCTCAAGGGTACGAGTGTTTGAATAACGAATTTGATGAGTTTAATGATATATATGATATTGAGTTATCCAACACGAATGAATCTCTAAGTCAGATAGCGCGTGGACTTAAATCTTATGGACAGGGAAAGATATGCCTTTATGGTCCTCCTGGAACGGGGAAAACTGCTTTTGCAAAGTGGATAGCTGAATATCTTGGGAAGTCATTATTTGAAAAGAAGACCTCAGAGTTATTGTCGATGTGGGTGGGTGGATCAGAAAAGAATATTGCCAACACATTTAAGTCAGCAAAAAGAGAAAATGCAGTTTTGCTAATCGATGAGGCAGAAAGTCTATTGAGAACCCGAGAACATGCAGACAAGTCTTGGGAAATCACACAAGTCAATGAGATGTTGAAACAAATGGAGAGTTTTAGTGGTGTATTTGTAGCCAGTACAAACTTAGTCGATATTCTTGATAAAGCCTCTCTGAGAAGATTTGATTTCACAATTAAATTTGATTATCTGTCACCAAATCAAACTAGCAAATTATTCAAAAAAACATGCGCTATCTTGGGCTTGGAGGATAATGATGAAAATGTAACAAAGAAGATAAGCCAATTAACAACACTGGCGCCAGGAGACTTTATCCAAGCTATCAGAAAGGGAAAAATAATAGAATTCAAAAAAACTGAAGATTTGTATAATTCAATTAATAGTAGTACATCGTATAAACAAGCTAATCCAATAGGGTTTCTACATTAAATGGAAATATTGTTGTCGTGTTAAATATAATCAATACATTATTAGAAGAATGTTCATCAGATAAAAGGAAGTTTCCTGCAACAGATTTATATTGCGAAGGCTGGATGTTACGTATTGTGTTGGATTGGTTTTCTAAAAACGTGGATATTCGACGTGAGTTATCTATGCGGGACGCAGACAATTGGTATTCAGAAGCGAGGCTTCCTTCTACGTTCCTGCCAAGGAAGCGGGGAGACAAATTGGCTGAGGGCCATACTCATGCTGATGGCGTCATAGGAGAATTTACGATAAATAAGAATTTAGAATCAGAATTAGTCCTTAAGTCAGATGCAAAGTCATTTATTGTTATTGAAGCTAAGATGTTCAGTAAACTCTCACCTAGAACATCCAATTGTTCTTATTATGATCAGGCGGCAAGAAACGTAGGTTGTATTGCTGAAGTACTGAGACGAGCAAACTTAAAACCAGATAATCTAGAGAAATTAGCTTTCTATGTAATAGCCCCGGAATCTAGAATTAAGGAAAATGTATTTACAAGATATATGGAAAAAGAACATATTTTCGAAACAGTTAAAAGACGGGTAGATGAATATGATGAATCCAAAATAGAATGGCATGAAAATTGGTTTATTCCTTTAAAGGATGTCATAACTATTAAATGTATTAGCTGGGAAGAAATAATTGAGTTTATAGTCACTGAAGAACCTAAAATCGAATTATCTATTAAAGCGTTTTATGCTAATTGTCTTAAACATAATCAATTAATATCAAATTTAAGCAGATAAAAAATATTACATGTTGAATATCTTATTAGAAATTGAAGGCCTGAAGGGAGAGAATTTATCTTCAAAGATATTAGCTATGTTGTTAGAGAATGATAAAGACATAAGAGAATGCTTTTTCAAAGTTTTGTCAGACACGTCACCTGAAAAATTTAAAGGTATAGATACAGAAAAATTCAAATTTAGTGTAGAAGAGCAAACAGAATCTGGTGGTCGCATGGATATCCTGATTGAGACAGGGACACATGTAATCGGCATTGAAAATAAACTATGGGCGTGTTTTGCGGATAATCAGCCAGAAAAATATTTAGAATATCTAGAAAGAAAAGCTAAAGAAAACGGTTATAAAAAATATTCAATAATTATATTAGCTCCAATACAAAGAGAGCAATATTGCCTTGAGCTTATTAGTGATCGGCAAATTGGTTGTCAGTGTGTCTTTATCTCTTGGGAAGAAATATTAAAAATATTAGAAGGTAGAAAGGATAAGGGTGTCGTATTAGTTGATTTATTAACGCCATATATTGAATCTCAGTTACTACTTATGGGTCATTTCAAAAATGAAAAATCAAAGATAACACAGACAAAAGAATTTCCAAATAAAATACAAAAAGAATTTATATACGCATGTTGGAATAAATTTATTGACATTGAGCCATGGGGCAAATTGAATCGAGCCTCTTGGTATATTGGTTACCCATTATTTGAGAATTTAGAGCCTCAGAACAACAACATACATGCTTGGTTTGGATTGGTTAAAGACAATGACGAAGTAATGTTTTTATTAGTAACAACATTTAAAATAAAACAGTTTGATGCATTACACAAAAAATCAATTAATAACTACAAGTGGTGGGGCGAAAACAATAATTATGTTTATGAATTGGATATTGATAAAGTGATAAATGATGAAGACTATTTCATGGAAATTCAAAATGCATTGCTTGAGTTTTACGATGAACAAAAAAATATATCATTAGCAGAAACTCCACTCATAAAGGATTAAAAAATGACGTGAAGGTTTTTCGTTGGAATGAGTTTTTATGTTTTTTCATATTCGATACCTACTTTTTTATAACGCGCATAAGGGTCATGAAATAACTCATGGCCTTCTTCATCATATTCAGGTGGCATTTTACTATTTAGTTTTTCTTCCCTTAAACTTTTATCCTCATCTTTCGTAATTGTTGCAAAAATTGTTAACTCATCTAGACACCTAGCTATTGCTTCTAATGATGTATTATTCAATTCTGAAAGTTTTTCTAACTCTTGCGTGATTCTTTTTAATGGAATCACATGTTCTTTAACTACTTCTTTTCTATTGGTAGTGTTTTTTGCCTTAATCGATACCGTTTCGTTCCATACGATAGCTTCCCAATTCGCCGCGCCCGTTCTTTTCACATAGTCATTCTTGTAACAGAAGTATTGATCTACGAAGTGTCTTAAATGCTGAGATCGATTGTTTTCTAATTCTAGTTGTATATGCCTAAGTTCTATTTCTGCATTTTTATTCATGATGTACTCCTAGATTTAATTTTAATTTCCGTTTTGACTTGATGCATGCATATTTTATAGCTGACTCATTAGCTCTTTTACCATTTTCGATTATACTTTAACTATGACCTAATTCTATATACGGTTGGCCCAAGTTGAGCTTGGTTATGTTGTCAATATCAACATTAATTATTTTCTTTTGTTTATGCTCCAATTACAATTTCCACAACAAGAGGCATTACAAATATTGCCCAAATTTTTTTTCTAGATACTCAATCTCTTCATCAAGTGTTAGCAATCTCAATCCATACTTCGCAACAATCATTTCTGGCACTAGCCCATTATCAATACAATCCTCGTACCACTTACAAAATTGTGCATATCCTTCTTCAGATGTCATAAAAATCTCCTCTAAAATGATCGTATTCGAAGTTAAGAAAGTATTTCAAATAATCAAATTCTATGCATTGTTTTTACTAAAAAACCAAATACAGCGGTTATTATAAATTGATATGCGACAAATACTGGCGTAGATAAGTAGTTTGGCCGCAAAAGGGACGCCCACTCTGGCAATTTCTGAGATCCTTTCTGGAGGTGAATATCGATGCCATCCCCCGGCCAAAAATCTCAGAATCGGGCAATCTGGAGCACTCTCAGAATTTCGGCCCAATTTCGGTGTCCGGTTTCAGTAATTCTGTGATTTAGTTTGGTTACTCTTAATTATGTACTAAATTGTTCTTTGAACGTGCTATCTAATCCATAACGTTTTACTGGTTCTGGGCTTATGCCAGTACAATTCTTTTTCCAATAGGAATGACCAGCACCTTGCGGGTGTATGACTAGAGACTTTATTTTCCATTTAATCTTCAGACCTAATGAAAAGTTATTTTCTACAATTCCTATTGCTTTGACTCTACCTGTTTTAGTTAATTCATCGTATCTGGCGAGGAGCAACCTATCGCCTTTCTTAAGTTTATTTTCAATGTAGTCATTAGAGGTTGCGTCATTAGCCGTTATATTTGAATTATCTAAGCATTCCTTTATGTGTGATTCTGAATAATAAGTAAATTTGTAGTATTTCACGCCGCTTCTCCTTTATTAATATTGAAATAAGGGTCGTCTATAAGGTCGCGTAGGTTGTCCTTAAAGCCAGAATCATAATTACTATTTATATAATCTAAAAAACGATTACATTCTTCTACATGAAGTGAAAATGGTTTTGAATGTAGTGGAGCTGGATAATTTTCGTTGATTGCGCTATTTATTAAAATACGTTCAATTTTTTTGCTGGTTTCCTTTTCTCCCATGTAATTTAATACTATTGGTAATGCCCGTAATAGTCTCGTTGTTGAACGTAAATTGGTGCTTGCTAAGCAAGCTAGTAAATCTTGAATTCGCATATTATTTCTGTCATAAAAATTAAGATCTTTCATATAGGCCTCCTTATTGTTGTTTTATATAATCAAGCATGTGTTTAATGGTTCTTTCTTCTTCATCTATGAGCTTAAAAATTGGATTGTCTTTCAAATTGGAGGCAGTCCTGTCTATAGTTGATTCAAAATCTTCGGCTGAACTAGGCGATGCACATTTTTCTAAGATTACATCTTTCATGGTCATAGATTTATCGCTACATAAGAAGAAATCTTCTGTTGTAGATATATTTCTAGTGCATGTTAGTGAGATAAGTAGTACGCCGTCCTCCTCCCCCACCCGATAAATTACGGGTATAACGCCAGATAAATCTTCATTAGGATATATTATTAGCCAAGTGTGAATGCCTTGTTCTGCAGAGGAAATATGCTTGTCATAATCACAAGTTGTTATTTTGTTATAATCTTTTGACATATTTTTATTGTCAAAATAATCATAAAATTTAGTGCCATAATTTTCTTCATTATAATTTGCACCATATATTTCATATGGATTTAAAAAATCACCAAGATAATAATGTGGTAGATGTTTCAGAGAGGCATAAAAATCCAAACAAGAGTAGTAGAGGCCGCTGTCTTCGCAATCGCTCGGCCAATATGCATATCTTATGTCTTTCGAGTCGCGAATATATTGTTTCGTGTTATATCGATTGTCGTTAATGTCATCTGAAATGAATGTATAGAGAACTGTTTTCTTTTCAGATTTAGTGTCATCTATTACGTCATTGCTTTCTTTGATATTGCTTTCATCCAAATCGACAAAAGGCCAATTACATAATCCACCCTTTCTTAGTAGTTCTATTCTCTTATGAGCCGTTACCTTGTATATATTTAATAAATCATGTTTGTCATTAATTTTATTACACACTTTTTGTAAATATGCTAATAGCATTTCATCCTTGCTATTTTCTATGTCATATGAAGGATGAATGTTTGTGTTGTGATATATCTTGTCTACCAATTTATAAAAATTCTGATTAGTAGTTTTAGATATTGCTTTAATTAGATTTGTATAATCTCTAGAGTAAGCGCGCAATCTTTGTTTCTTTGGATCTTTATTTTTTTCTAGAATGACTTTATGTAGATCTCTTGCAGAAGAAAATTCAGCAGATTCTGCCAAATCTTGCATCTTTATTAGGTGAGCATCTTTAATTTTCATTACCTCTTCGTATAGGCGGCTAGCAATGACGGTTCTATCCGAAGTGCTGAGTTTGGTGTTTTTATCGATGGTGTATTCAAATGTCTTTCGACCGCTGTCGACTTTCTTCTTTGTATAGAAGCTAAAAACCTCTCCACAACGCTCCTGGTTTATTGTGTTATCTTTCAATTTTTCTCTCCTATACTTCAGTGTGGATAAAGTATGTTCCATCCTAGAAAGAATTAGAATCCCTATTATAGATGCTTTATAGAGGAAAATGGGGAAAAATAAACAATAAACGGGGAAAATGTTCCGTATTGCGATGTCTAGTTTCAGTGAGTCATTGATTTACATCTGCTTTTACTAAGACATAACTGAAAAATTATCTGGTAATTTCATGATTGCTTCGGTTGGCAGATTGATTCTATTTTTGGCCGCCTTTCATTAATAAAAGTTTATCTATTTGTACTTACTTGGTTTACATGAAATTTAGTTTAATTTCTATTAACTAGGTTTCGTTGAGGCCGTTTATGTAAAATTGATGCTAATCTAGCATGATGAATAAATACCAGATTAAATGTAAGTAACTCTAAATATAAATAAAAATTATTTACTGATGACGACATTTGCCGCAATTGATTTTGAAACAGCGAATAATTATCGTGATAGCGCTTGTGCGGTTGGTCTCGTAATTGTATCTGATGGAATTATAGTACAACGAATGTTTACTTTGATTAGACCTCCAACGAGTTTTTTTCAATTTACATACATACATGGCATAACTTGGGAAGATGTTGAGAATGAAGGGAGTTTTGGAGAAATATGGCCCAATATTTTTGATGGTATTAAGCATGTAGATTTTTTAGTTGCGCATAATGCATCGTTTGATAAAGGAGTATTGAATGCATGCTGTTCTTCGCATGGCATATTAATGCCAAAGCAAAATTTCCATTGCACAGTTCAAATAGCTAGAAAGAGCTGGAATATATTTCCCACAAAGCTTCCCAATGTCTGTAACTACTTAGATATAGAACTCAATCATCATGAAGCACTATCTGATGCTGAGGCATGTGCTAGGATTGTAATTGCAGCTGAAAAAGCGGGGTGGAAACCATAAGTCATCAGAGGTTTTTTGAGAATGAATTTAATCATTGATAAAGACTAAGAGAAACCGAAATAATATGGTCATTAATAGCATTATTGATGGGTTTGATGAAATTATTGACGCTTATTTTGACTTAGAAGATATAGGCAAGCAACCTCATCATGATCGTAAAAAAAGTTATATTCGTTTATCTGCTAATCCAAAAATTGAATTAATCTTCTCTGAGCTAATAATAAACCTTTATAATCAAATTCTGCATAATAGATACCTCTCGATTGGTTCCTACGGAAAGTTACCTTCCCGAGAAAACTGGCGGTTTGAAAAACAAATAGCAATTGATTTAGTCAATAAAAGTCCTGAGGTGACTCTTGAGAGGGCGTTGGTAAATGCACTTGATCAATCACTAGTCAATCAAGTGCCCACTTCATCTGGTCTAGTAGGCCCAAGACAAGACAAGGTAAGGAATATCGATCTTGTCTCATGTATTCATGAAGATGAATTTGAGTTTATTGAATTAAAAATTGACAGTAATAAGCCATTGTATGCTGCTATGGAAATATTAAGTTATGGACTCCTATATATTTTTACCAGAGAGCACATGCAAGAATTTAACTATGACAGTAATGAAAAGATACTGTTATCGGCTAATACGATCCATTTAACAGTTCTCGCTCCCTATTCATATTACCCATACGATATCCAATGGATAGAAAATAAAATAAATGAGGGGTTGAAACAATTTATTGAAGCAGAGGTTGGCATTGATCTAAAAATGGATTTTTCTTTTCAATCATTCCCGAAGAACTTTCAGTGGCCAGTACTGAAAAAAGATAGTAATGCTGCTAAATTAATTCAAGCGATGAACAATCGTTTTCGAATATATCAATAATAATGCAGGTACGGATTCATCGCGGCACCAAGGAAATAGGGGGCAATTGCATTGAATTAAGAAGCTCGGGTAAATCTATCCTCTTAGATTTGGGCATGCCATTAACGATTGCCAACCAAAAGGATGTCAAGCTACCTGATATACCGGGATTACAAAAGGGTGATAATCCAGAGTTATTAGGTATAGTCATTTCGCATCCACATCAGGATCATTATGGACTTATTCCTAAAGTTTATCCTTCAGTACCCATATTCATTGGTAAAGATGCGCATTCTATTCTTGAAGCATCATCACCCTTTTCTCCATCCGGATTAACGCTAGAACGTGTTACTCATTACCATCATCAACATCAATTAACCATTGGTCCATTTAAGATAACGGCGTATCTCAATGATCATTCAGCATATGACGCCTATTCATTATTAATAGAAGCCGATGGGAAGACGCTATTCTATACGGGTGATTTTCGTACCCATGGGAGAAAGTCGGGGGCTTTTAAACAATTGATAGAAAGTGGCCCTAAGGATGTTGATGTACTGTTGATGGAAGGGACTAATATTGGTCGAGAGTTAAATGCTGAAGGACCAGTTACAGAAGAGGAATTGGAAAAAGACGTTCAATCAGTTCTTGAGAAAACTAAAGGATTAACGCTCTCCTGGTTCTCTGGTCAAAACATAGATCGTTTTGTCACGTTTTACAAAGCCGCGAAACGCTCAAATAGAACAATGATTGTTGATCTTTATATTGCTCATATCCTCGATGCAATCGGTAATCCATCCATCCCATCACCCAAAAAATCTGACCTTCGTGTTTTCCTGCCGTCACGAATGCGTAGAAAAATTATTAGAGAGAAAAATTTCGATCTCGTTTCTCCTTATTATGACAGGCGTATCTATCCTGATGAAATCAAAGATAATGTTGAAAATTACCTTATGACATTTAGACCTGTAATGTGCACTGATCTAGAGAAAGCAGATTGTCTTACTAATGTATGCTTAATCTATTCGATGTGGACAGGTTATCTGGAACAAGGTAAAGACGATATTCGTGATTGGTGTAAGGCTCATTCGATTAATTTTGAGATATGTCATACATCAGGTCATTCTGATATTTCAGGTATGCAACAATTAGCGGAGGCGCTTTCCCCAAAGCTGTTAGTTCCCATCCATAGTTTTAACCCTGAACTCTATGATGATTACTTTTCAAACGTTAAACAAATGGAAGATGGGCTGTGGTGGGAAGTATGAAGGTCAGTTACCAGACTCTCCATACACTCGCCAAATGCGATCCCCTCTCACTCAGACCGGCAAACTCTCAGGCGATTTCGGCCCAGTTTCGGTGACCGATTTCAGTAACTCGATGATTTAGATCGGATTTTGTTGAAATGCACCTGATAATTTTTCGGTTAATTTCGGGATTGCTTCTGTCGACAGATAGATGATGTGAATGTGAGGAAAAAAATGATAAAATTCTTGCACTTAACTGCTATAGGTTCATTTGTGCCTTCGTCTGAAAATCCTCGTGTCGGTGGTTCGATTCCACCTCTGGCCACCATTTAATCTCATTAGTATTTTCCGCGAGCGATACGCTATCGTAACCAGGCAACTTTTGTCGATTGACGAATAAAGCAACTATTTTCCCATCAGTATC